>SLOZ01000449.1 GCA_007132255.1 Limnochordia bacterium
ATGACGGAACCTTTCCATGAACATTCTAGGAATCGACCAAACCTCGTCGCCACGCTAGATCGCTCAGAATTTCGCCATCGTCACTGCGGCTGCGGGTAATCACTAGTGGTCCCGAAATTCCAGATCGAGGTATCCCACTTCGGGTACATCAAGTTTACAGCGCTCTCCGCTAGATCCACTGTCCCATCGGGTTTGATATACTCACCCGGTGTGCCCACCTGCAATTGGCTCGTACTGCGGGCCAGTTGATTTTGTTCGGCCAAATATCCCGCCGCAGTTTCTTTGTCAAAGTAGGAGTTCGTGATCGTAGCCGAACTGTTCTTGCTCCCGAAAAAGCCTCCTCGATAACTACCCGCTGGTACCAACCCGGTACTCAAGCAGCGTCTGATATCCCCCATGCTGTGGATGCCAACAAAACCTCCTGAATACCTACTGGTGGCATTGGTTTTCCCCGAGGCAGAACAATCTTCTATCAACCCAACGCCAACACCGGCAAATCCTCCGGCTTTCTCCCAGGCCAGAACTTCACCTGATGCATAACACTGACGAATGGTTCCACCAGCATAACCTGCAAATCCTCCGAATCCTTCGGAACCATACCCAGCGCCTAACGTGTTGCCTAAGACATCACCCTCAGCATAGCAGCGTTCTACCAAGGCCGTGTTTCCGTAGGTCCAACCTACGAAACCACCCACCTGTTTCGGTTCGAGCACGCTCGTCAAATCCAATGTTCCCGTGGCCAAGCAGTCATTAATGACGGCCTCAAAGTTATACCCAACAAATCCGCCAATATAAGCTGGCTCATGGACCGTAGTGACACTCGCTGTGGAACGAGAGTAGGTGATTGTGCCGTATTGGTGACTTCCAATAAAACCACCCACATAGGCCTTTCCTTTGACGGTTCCCGCAACCGAAGATCCAGGCACGGTACCTCCTCCCATGAAACCGATCAGGCCACCGACTCTTTGGGTTCCTTGGATGGATGAATCACCTTCCACGGAGCAAGTGGAAAAGCTGCTGGTGATCGCGTGCCCAACCAGTGAACCAACATCGTTACCCCCCACGATTTGAGCATCTTTCAGAACGACATTATGGATTGTGGCGTTTTGGACAAATCCAAAAAGTCCCATTTTATCGGTCTGAGCGCGATTGATCCAGAGGTCACTGATGTAGAAATCGCCCCCATCGAAAGTGCCGCTGAATGCCTGTATCAAGATAGGGCCTCCAATAGGCAGCCATCCCTCTCCTTCTCCGTAACTGCTCAGTTCCAGCGGTGCGATCACTCGGAAATATCCGTCGAGATAATTCCGGACGTTGTTGAGATGTGCAGCCGTAGCAATGAGGAACGGATCCTCACTGGTGCCAGTTCCCCCCGCAAATTTTCCTGCGATCGGTTCAAACCGAACTTGGACTTCTACGGCAAAGCTAAGGGCGGGAACGGTATAGGTCAAACTACCAGCATTTTGGACCGTGCCGTTGATGACCCACTCCTTCACTTCATAGCCCGTTGCGGGCTCCGCTGCAAAAACAACCTCTGTTCCTTCCTCGATAGCAGATCCAGACTGAATCACGTCTCCATCCGCAGTGGCAGTGAGATTACCATCGCCGGCCAATACGGAAAATGTCACAATATGTTCTGGCGTTTCGGTGGTAGTCACAAACACGGCGATAATATGTCTGTGATTTGTCATCGGTATGGTGACCTGAAGCTCGGACCCCGAAGCGTCGCCGTCCCAATGGCTAAATTGCCATCCTTGCGACGGAATTGCCGTCAACTCCACGCTGCTGCCGGTAGCATAGCGAAGTTTTTCCGGGTTTCTCTCAACAATTCCACCATCACTAGGGTTAATCTGTATCTCCAGTTGATATGTTACCGTTCCGCCACCCGACGAACAGCCTGACAAGGTCAACAACAAGGCTATCCCCAGTACCAACCACACCGTTCCCCAGCACTTCTCACATTGACCGACACCCATTCTGAAACCCCCTCTTTTCGAAAAATTCTCGTTTGGCGAATGGTCTATTTTCACTTCCTATAGACGCACCAACCTGGGTCGTGACATCAATAGTCAACCCATCGATGAAATTCACTTTATTTTTTTACAAACCTGTGAACGAACAGTATATTTTGTTGTTGACAGAATATGAGAACTATGGTTTTGCTTACGAAGTCGTTGAGCTGGTGCTTTCACTGTAAAATGTCGGCTAAATCTTTTAGGACTAACTTACAGTGTATTGACACTTTACCCGCCACAGCTAGGTTTTCCCATCAAAGGTCGGTAATTCTGTCACCAGCGTTGCAAGGAATGTTTCACTGACTCGAGCGAAATTCTTCTTGACGTTTTCCTACACAAATAACTCAAGTCACCAATCTTTGCTGGTATTCCGCGATCCGAGCTCCGAACTACCGCCTTCCCAAAACCCCTGAAATCCGCTTCAGAAACAACCAAAAACGAAAGTGATCTGTCCATCGCTTCCGTCACGGCTCTAGTCTGCAGGTCTTGGATCCTCAATACACATTTAGAGGTAGTTGTGCTTTCACCGGACATTCTAGTACAAATCCAGCAAGAACTGTATCTGATTCCGATTCTCTCCCAGGGAGACGATAGCCTTGGGTTAGGCTTTTCCCGGATTCTTTCGATCAAAAATGGTGAGCGCGCGACACCAGTCTCCAACGGGTTGTTACCGGCTTCTTTGCCCGAGGGAATCCCTGGCGAGGTGGTGAAGGGTATTTTTCACTAGACGACCTACACCATTTCGGAACACAATGCTTCCGCAACCAATACGGCTCTATTGGCGACAAAAACCCTTGTTGAACGGTCCGAGCACGATGAAGCCCGAGAATGGGGCGTTCACGACGTTTGGGTACCCGTTTCATGCTCAATCGTCGATATATCGATCAACCTAGCTGATTGCTCTAAGAGTCCACTGCAAAAGTGGCTCTGGCCCGCAAGACAGGAACCGCGAAATCCTGTTAGCTGGGATTTCCGTGACCACATCTACCCAATGTCGCTCCTCGAGCAGGGTTTGGGGTGGGCTCTTATGAGTCCACTGCAAAAATGGCTTTGCCCCGCAAGACAGGAACCGCGAAACCCTGTTAGCTGGGATTTCCGTGACCACGTCTACCCATTGTCGCTCGTCGAGCAGGGTTTGGGGTGGACTCTTATGAGTCCACTGCAAAAGTGGCTTTGGCCCGCAAGACAGGAACCGCGAAACCCGCCGGTTCTCTGAACAACGAGATCCACCGCCTGCGGTGACATATTCGAAAAACCAACGATATCTCTCGACTGAATCGACCGCAACCCGTACCGCAGTACGACTCAGCTGTTGCTTGTTGCCCAAAACCTATGGTTCGGCGGCGGCGCGTTCGCCAGAAACCGCTTCAGCGCCTTATCGTTGAATTCCAGAGATTTCACAGAAACCAAAAATAATTGAAAACAACTTTGAGTTGCTTTTTGTTTATATGTGTTATAAGATTGAGCTGAGGGGTGAAATCCATGAGGACAAACACACAGCTTCTGACAGCCCAAGAACTCGCTGCGGTGCTTAACCTAACAGTAAACACAGTGTGGCGATATACACGAGAACAGAAAATACCCTCGGTCGAACTGGGTTCACGCCAATATCGCTATGACAAAGAGGCGGTACTGCGCGCGCTGGCCCCAGGTCCTGCCGATCGCGTCAGCGAATCCTCATCGAAAAGCTCCGAGTACGAACAGCATAGAAAACTGAGTTATGCCGACTGGAAGGAGCTCCCCGATGAACCGGGGTATCAGCAGGAAATAATCGACGGCATGCTCTGCCGGGAGCCGTCTCCGTCGCGGCATCACCAAAGGGTGTCACGACGTCTGCAGCGTCTGCTGGAGGACTACTTCGCCGACACGGACCCACAAGGAGAGGTCTTTGATGCACCACTGGATGTCGTACTCGACAACTATACGGTGGTGCAGCCTGACCTCATCTACCTTCCTAGCACCGCAGACCCGAACGTTGATCCGATAGACACTGCCCCTTGGCTGGCAGTGGAGATTCTATCTACGCATTCGCTTCGGAGGGATCGAGTGTTGAAAATGAATCGATACCTTCGGGCCGGTGTCGTCCACTATTGGATCGTTGATCCAGAACTAGGTTTTTTAGAAGCCTATGTACTGGAGCAAGAACATTATGTCCTCAAGCTCAGCAGTCATACGTTCTTTGACCACCCTGACTTCCCTGGCTTAACATTTGACATCGCAGAGCTATGCGCTAGACCATCTTGGAAGCCATAGACCTCCTTTATAGGCAGGTACACCTCGTGGCATTTTGGAAGGAGACCAACGGTAACACGCCAAGAATAGGTCAACCGTCGTAATACCTGGCCAATGATTTTAGACGATCCCTTTGCCAAAATCGGTTCCTCTTGATGGCGAAGTCCCATGAAAGTTGGATCGGTGTGCTGAAAAGGCTGTCACCATATTTTGACAGCCGGGGTTTCGGACAGAGTGTTTGCTGAAAGGGAATGCCCTGCTCTACGGTTTGCTCCAAATGGGACCGCATGGGCCACTGGGCGATGTACTTAAGCACCTCGCCGTTTGGGTCTAAATGTCTAAATCACGTAACTGTGGTGTTCGTCGTAGATGGTCAGAGCCGCAATAACGTCGGACTGTGCTCTTGCCACAACGCTCTGCAGCCTTCAAGCCTAAGTCGCTCTCTATGTTGGGAAGTCAACACATTTCCGGACAATCAGTTAAGCAGCATTCATTGAATTAGTTTTGCAGTAGTGATCTAACTACTCGATAGGCGTTAGACAGCCCAAAATCACTAATCATTGCTAGTGTTCCGCAATCTGAGCTCTGGATTACCGCTTTCCACAAACAACTGAAACTGATTTCAGAAACAACAAAAAATATCAGCGATCTGTCAACCGCTTCCGTCACGGCTCTCGTCCGCAGTTATTGGATCTTCGATTACCTCTAGTTGGACGGCGTTCAATACCTCCACACCCATGTCGATCAGATCGGGGCTGATCGCTTCGATACTGCCGCACGAGTCGACCCAGACATCCTTCCCCGCTTCGTGAATTAGGTCATACTCCTGTTTTCCCTAGGAGCGATGAGTTCCCGAAGCAGTGGTACCCTGAAACCGATCCAATCAATTCACCCGGCGATTCACTCATGGTCGCTCAAAGTTAAGTAAGCCGAGACGGCAGCTTAGCGCAGTGAATAGCTTCCGTGGCAATAGGGCGTTCTATTAGTCCTGTGCATGACCTAAACCATTTTCCATAAAGTCCAAGTAGTAACCGATATAACTCTTAATCTTTTCTTCGTTACTGGGGCCGATTGTAATTCCTCCATGCGTTATGAAGTCATTGAAATGCGTCATCATATATCCGAAGATCTCAAGAATGAATTCCTTTGGTAAATCATCACGAATCCTACCCCTGGAGATCTCACTATCAGTTATTTGCTTTAGATAGTCGGATACGGATGATCCGACAACAGCCTGCGCCTTTTCTTTAATATGTGCATTGGTTTCGTTAGCAACCATGACTGCGAACTTGGCAAGTTTTGGATTCGCCATACCGAAACGGAATGCGCTCTCCATCTGCTTCTTCATCAGCTCAAAAACTGACATGTCTTTCGTTTTGTCAACCACACAACTCGATTCCTTTATATACTTCAATTTTTCTTGTGAAGCCAATTTGATCAATTCTAGGTAAAGTGCTTCCTTACTTTCGAAATAGTGATAGAAGGTACCTTTGCTGGTGCCAGACTTCTCTATAATTGAGTTGATAGAAGCTCTATGATAATCATATTCAGAAAACTCCTCCAGTGCTGCATCCAAGATATCATTTCGTTTCATCTGTCCACCTCGCAATCATCGTAGCGCCTCAAGAAAAAACTCCCTCAACTATCGACTGAACAAACTAGAACAGATTCTAGGCAGTACTGA
>SLOZ01000207.1 GCA_007132255.1 Limnochordia bacterium
CGATGATGGCGGATCGTATTTGGCCGCGTTATCCGAGCAAGGAGAGTTGAGCATCCTGACTATGGATCCTGAAGAAGCGATGCTCCGTGTGCTATGGCGGTCTGGGACACAGGAGAGCATAAAGCACCTAGCTTTGGCGGATTTGACCGGCGACGGTCAGCCTGAATTAGTCTATGCACGCTCCAGCGGTTATACTGCGGTGCTGCGCTTGGATGACGCCACGGTGGAACGGCGCTCGGAACGGTATCCCTGGGGACCGATTCTCGCGCTGGGGGCCTATGATCGGAGTTCTGAGCAACCAGGCGAGGTTTTTGCTGTCACCGGCGAACATACATTGTACAAATGGCAATGGCTTGGGGGCGAACTGCAACTGCAGCATCACTTTGAGTTAGAGGATCTCAGTCGGTATATGGGCTGGAATGCTTCCGATGGGCTTTGGAGTTCTTCACCAGAAGGAACCACATTTTGGTCAATTACGCGTGATTCACTTGTTGCCAACAAGGAACTGCCCGGTCTTTACGTTCAGGACGTCTACTCCTATCGGGACAAGTGGCTTGTACGGTCGGTGACGCAAGAATGGCAACTATGGACAGCGGCTGACCCTGATTCAGTGGAGTTTTTTGTGGACGGCGAACCAACAGACATGCTGCCGAGCGTGCACTGGCATAACCAGCAGTTGTTTGTTGCTATGAGCGATTTGGCGTCGGTTTTGGGATTGGAGAGTACGGCAACAAGTTTGCATCACAGACATTCCGGAACTCCTGTGGCAGTCACTCCGGGTGAGCGGCGGTTAGATTACGACGAGGCTGTGGTTCTATGGTTGTCTGAAGCTCCTTTGCTGGTGGACGATGTTCTCTTTGTTCCTGTCGACATTGCCCAAGCTGTTGGTTGGGATGTTGAGGCCGATATTGAAGGGCGGACGGTTCGCTTTTCCCAGCGTCCAGATTGGCTTTGGCTCCGAAGTTTCGAATGATAATGTGGTCTGAGACTGTGAAATAGGAAAGCCGCGCTCTTGGGAGCAGGCTATCTTTTGGTTTTCGAAGAAAAATGGCAGTATTTAGCCAGTATTAGCAGGAGACGGTTCTTTGCGTGTTGAATGTATTTGTTAATTATGCTGCTAGGTTTCGTAAATTGGTGTTCTGGGTATTTTCGGGTCTTCCGCCCTTATTGCACTGGTCAAACGCATGGCACAGCGTTTCGGCAGAGACCGCAATCAGCCCAACGTTAAGCTGGGTTGGTGGTGGTTTCTTGATGCGGGAGTGCTTTGATGTCCCCAAGTGGGCTGTGGTTCTCTTGTTTCCGTTGGAGTGAAACACAGTGTCCGAGGGATGCGTCGGCCGGAGCGGTTGGCTGAAGACAGTCAGGGAAGCCTCGATGGCTCTCACCTGGGTTCCGTTTGACGAAGGCCATGGCGTGGTACCAGCTAAGCTGTGGACACCGTACATACAGGAAGTGGTTGAAAGCTTCGATTGGTGCGGTGTTCCATCGGTCCTAAGACCGAAGTTTTGCTCAAGATGGTGTCGAATAAGCCAACGTCCCACACTCAAGGCCGTATCGGTTTGTGTGAAACGTTGTCTCGTGCAGAATGGACGGGCGTTGTACTCGCATCTGGCAGCAATGCTTACCGCAGCATACAAATTATCCACTAGACATGGAACAGGAGGAGATCGTTTGAAGAACTACGGTATGGATCAACTGCGCAGTGTCGCTTTGGTAGCCCATGGTGGCACCGGGAAAACGTCACTGGCAGAGGCAATGCTCTATGCATCCAAGGCCACTAAGCGCTTGGGCAGAGTAGATGAAGGCAATAGTATCCTAGATTATGATCCAGAAGAGACTCGGCGGACCATCACGATTAATCTTTCGAACGCACCCATTGAGTGGAAAAATCAAAAAATAAACGTTTTGGATACACCAGGATACTTTGATTTTGCCGGCGATGTTTTGGCATCCACTCATGTTGTGGACGCCGCTGTTTTGGTTGTCTGTGCATCTTCGGGCGTCGAAGTGGGAACAGAAAAGAGTTGGGCCTATGCGGAGAAAGAGAAGCTTCCCCGCATGATCTTCGTGAACAAGATGGAGAGAGAAAACGCCAACTTTGAAAAAGTGGTCGAAGACCTGCAAGAGGCGTTTGGGCCCAAGGTTGTACCATTCCAGCTTCCCATCGGCAATGCTGAGGAGTTCAAAGGTATTATTGATTTGGTTAGGATGAAGTCCTATTTGTGGGACGGTCAGGAAGTTCGTGACGGAGAGATTCCCGAGAATATCATGGACCGCATGGAACGAGCACGAGAGGCCATGATCGAAGGCGTAGCGACTGCGGACGATGAGTTAATGATGAAATATTTAGAGGGCGAAACCCTGACCGATGAAGAGGTTCGACGCGCAGCCGCCGTGGGGACTCAAACTGGGGAGCTTGTACCGGTGTTCTGCGGTTCAGCTACATCTATGGTTGGCATTGAACCTTTCTTGGATTATGTTCTGCGGTGTGTTCCCCCAGCCAGTCAACGCAAGATTGCAGCCGTGGAAGCGAAGTCGGGAGAGCCTGTAGAAGTCAATGCCTCCGACGATAGTCTGTGTGCTTTGGTTTTCAAGACCATGGCAGACCCTTATGTGGGTAAGTTGACGTTGTTCCGAGTGTTTTCCGGGGTTTTGAAGTCTGATTCCAGCGTGTTCAATGCTACGCTCGACCGAGAGGAGCGTGTTGGCCAGCTGTTTGTCGTGAAAGGCAAAGAACAGATACCTGTGGACCAGATTGGTGCCGGTGACATTGGCGCTGTGGCAAAACTGCAGGAAGCCAGCACCAACGATACCTTTACGGTGAAAGAAAAGCCGGTCAAACTTCAACCAATTGAGTTTCCGAAGCCACTGATGACCATGGCTGTGGAACCCAAGGCGAAAGGCGACGAAGAGAAGATCGGTTCGGGACTGACTCGGTTAGCAGAAGAGGATCCAACCTTTACGGTGAAGAAAGATCCAGATACCGCCCAAATCTTGATCTCAGGATTGGGGGACCTACACCTAGAGGTTATGTGCAGCCGTTTGCAGAAAAAATTCGGCGTTGAAGTGGAATTGTCTGACCCGATCATTCCGTATCGCGAGACAATTCGCGGCAAGGTCAGTATGGAAGGCAAACACAAGAAGCAATCCGGTGGTCGGGGCCAGTTTGGTCATGTCTTTATCGACTTAGAGCCTGGTGATCCGGATTCAGAGGAACGTTTAGAGTTCGTCGATAAGATCTTTGGCGGTTCTGTGCCAAGACAGTACATTCCCGCTGTGGAGAAAGGGATTCGCGAGACAATGGATCAAGGTCCCGTGGCAGGATTCCCCGTAGATGCTGTCAAGGTAACGTTAACGGACGGGTCCTATCACGCTGTGGATTCGTCGGAGATGGCCTTCAAGATAGCTGCTTCGTTGGCGTTTAAGAAGGCGTTCTTGGAGGCAAAGCCGGTTCTTTTGGAACCCATCATGCATGTTGAAGTGCGGGTACCCGACAATTACATGGGTGATGTAATGGGTGACATGAACAAGAAGCGGGGACGAATCTTGGGAATGGAGCCACAAGCTGGCGAGCAGGTTATTAAAGCACAGGTTCCAATGGCCGAAATGTTTCGGTATGCCATCGAGCTTCGATCCATGACTCAAGGCCGAGGCAATTTTTCCATGGAGTTCGATCACTATGAAGAAGTTCCGGCACAGATTGCCGAGAAGGTGATTGAAGAGAGGAAAAACGATGACTAGTAGCTTCTGAAAAAATGGTTCACAGATGACTCCGTTCCACAAAGGATTTCTGTGAACCATGATATCCAAAGACCCCTTTCGTGTGTGAACCGAAAGGGGTCTTATTCGCGAAAAAAAACCACGCCGATAGCGATGGTTAGTTAAAGTGGCAGGGGAGACAGGACTTGAACCCGCAGCCCTCGGTTTTGGAGACCGATGCTCTACCAGTTGAGCTACTCCCCTGCGAACATTCTTAATATACCACAGTGATAATGCAGTGGTCAACCCCCAAAAGCTATTGTGAAACCCGCATGGATTTACGGGTAAGCCGATGCGATCGTTCAGCCAGTGACCAAGGTGCCAAAATCCCATAGCCCTGGAAGGAATTAGCTATGCCGACGGCGTATTCTAGCATTGTAGTATTTTTGTCAAAAGGAGTGAAGGTTGTGTTGGAAAAGAGTATAGGTCAAGTACCAGCTGGTGTCTCCAATCGTCATCTGCACGTATCACGGGATGACTTAAATACACTGTTTGGTGACAACTACGAGTTGACCCCTTTGAAAGATCTATCGCAGACGGGTCAGTTTGCCGCTGAGGAAACGGTGACGTTGGTTACTCGGAAGGGCTGTCTTCAAAATGCTCGCATTCTTGGTCCAGTGAGACCGGCTACGCAGGTGGAGATTTCGCGGACAGATGCTTTCGGTCTAGGTATCAAACCTCCGGTTCGAGACTCCGGCGTGATTGACCAGTCCGCTGGAGTGACTATTGTCGGTCCTGCAGGAGCCGTGACACTGAAGTTCGGGGTGATTTTGGCACAGCGTCACATTCATATGAGCGATGACGATGCAGCCCAGTTCGGTGTCAAGGACAAGGACGTAGTCAAGGTTCGGGCCGATGGCGAACGCGCTGTAGTCTTTGAGAATGTTCTGGTACGGGTGCGTCAAGACTTCGTTCTTGAACTGCATTTAGACACCGATGAGGCGAATGCGGCTGGAATTGCCAATGGCCAAATGTTGGACATCTACCGTTAGTAAAGTCGAAGAACTCCTGTCTTTGGCAGGAGTTCTTTTGTGCCGAGAAGAATAGTATGAAAGATGGTCTAATGATTGTCGGACCTCGAACACATGGGGAAGATCCTGATGTTGTCTAGGGTTCCGATACGAGCTCAGCGTTGGGCTAGCTGGTAATGCAGGTGGCGCAAGGGCCTTATATGTACTAATACGCGTCTGGCGAGGATAGATATGCAGTCGACTTCTTAGTCTTGACGGGATTCAAGGGAGATGTAGCTACAGGATGAAAGACCGTGAACGCCATTTATTCGTGGGTTTGTACATGCTGGCTTTGATCATCATCGGTGCTTTTTGGCTGGAAGGTTTGTCCTTTTTCGGCGCCTATCGTAGTATTCTGTTGGCAGCCGGTGTTCTTATTACGGATTACTTCGTAGTGGGAAGTGTCGGAGCAGCCTTAATCAATGCCGGAGTCCTTGGGCTATTGTCTTTGGCCCTCATCTACTTTACCAAGACCACTTTGTCCGGGCCGACCATTGCAGCGGTCTTTACAATCGCTGGTTTTGCGTTATTTGGAAAAACACCCATAAATGTTTGGCCGGTTATCCTGGGCGTAGCATTTGCCGCTTGGTTAAAAGGTGAGGGGTTTCGCAACTACATCGTGGTGGCGTTGTTCGGTACTGCGCTGGGGCCCGTGGTATCCCAGGTGGCTTTTGGATTGGGGCACGGCTATCCTCTTGCGGTGCTTTTGGGCGTTGTTGTTGGAATGATTCTACCTGCCATGGCACCCCATGTTCTGCATAATCATCAAGGCTTCAGCCTTTATAACGTGGGTTTTACTTGCGGAATCGTTGGCATGTATGTGACAGCACAGCTCCGCCTGCTGGGTAATGATGTGGGTACCGCATTTCAGTGGGGTACAGGCGATCAAGCCCTCTTGGCTTGGGTTTTCACGGGGTATTTCGGTTCCATGATGCTGCTCGGTTGGCGGCATTGGCGAGAGTCTTTGAAGCTTTGGAAACTTCCAGGTACCTTGGTTACGGATTTTGTTTCCCAGGAAGGGTTCTGGCCAACCGTTTTCAACATGGGTGCAGTGGGTCTGATGGGTATGGCCTACATTGCATTGGTTCAAGGGGACTTCAATGGTCCCACCTTGGGCGGAGTGTTTACGATCGTGGGATTTGGAGC
>SLOZ01000060.1 GCA_007132255.1 Limnochordia bacterium
GTCTTAAGCGTTGGTACTGCCAGTTTTGGTCACGGCCACATGAAGGACATTGTTGATACCGCCATCGAAGCCGACGGATTTGACACCTTAGTCGCCGCAGTCATTGCCGCAGATCTAGTTGATGCCCTCCGCGGCGAAGGACCGTTCACCGTATTTGCTCCGACCGACGAAGCATTCGCTGCCCTTCCTGAAGGCCTGTTGGAAACCCTTTTGGCAAACACCGACACATTGACGCAAATACTGCTCTACCATGTAATCAGCGGCGAAGTGTTAGCGGAAGCTGTTCTTGGATTGGATGGAGTCGAAGTGGAAACCCTGCAAGGTCAAACCATCACCATCCGGATTAGAGATGGCAACGTTTTCATCAACAGCTCTCAAGTCGTCGTCACCGACATCCAAGCAACCAACGGCGTAATCCACGTACTCGATGTCGTCATGATCCCTAAACTTTAAACGGTTCCAAACCAGTCCATTGTTGAAGCGAACTGACCTAGGTCAGTTCGCTTCTTCGCTTTCGGAGCGTTCCGAGCACCGGACGGCATTTCCGAAGCCCAGACGCTTCCGTTCTTCTTGCTGAGCCATCTGGAATCGACAGTCAATTCCAACCTGATAAAAAGTAAGTTCGATAGCATTTTTTCAGTTCCGCTGGATCTTGCACAGTAATCTGTGGTAAAATACGGAAGAATACAAAATTCGCAACCATGAGGTGTTAAACATGAGAAACTCTGCTTTGACTACAGCCGTTATTGTGTTGATCGTCGTCTTCACTTTGGGAACACTGTCCTCCGGTGCGCTGGCCTGTTCAGCTTGCGAGGTCCAGGACCTAGTCGGAACAGCCGTTCAACAGCAGGGGTTTTATCGTTTGGTTGAAGCCATTGTGGCCGCAGACCTTACCGAAGAATTAGCCGCCGAAGGACCGTTCACGCTCTTCGCTCCCAGCGATGAAGCATTTGCCGCTCTGCCTGCTGGTCTGTGGACCGAGCTACTCGAGGATCCAGAGGCGCTGGCCGAACTGTTACGCCGCCATGTACTACCCGGACGGTACTCAGCAGCGGATCTCATGGAGTGGGCTGGACACGACATGCAAACCTTGAGCGGGCAAACACTGCACATCACCGTGGACAGCGTGGAAGTGTTCGTTAATGGCAGCACCATGACTGCCACAAACATTCTGGCCAGCAACGGTTTTATCCACCAGATCGACGCCGTCCTGCTTCCAGCTGAGTAACCTTATGACTGCTGCCAAGGGCATACAGTAGTTGCAGAGCAGCTGCCCCCAGTTTCGCCACACCCAACGCAAAAGGCGAGAACAGCCGTGGGACTTGAGAAAGCCCTCGCTGTTCTCGCCTGTCGCGTCCTGCAGCCTATAGAGCGCTGGCAAGGGGTTCTGTTTCACAGAGAACCATGGTTGGTCTACGATGGGTCAGAGAAGCTGCCTTAGTCGGTACTTTGGAGTGTCTAAACCTTGACTGCGTTAAATCCACAGCTCTCCCCGTCACAGACAAAGCCATTCATTGTAACCAAGCGTTTATCAACCACCGCATAGACTGAGAGAATCCTTACACCAAGGAGATCACGAACGATCGTGTTCCAGTAGTTCTACCAATACCTTCAGCTGCGGTAGTGTATCCACATAGGCATAGCGCCCCCCGGTATAGTTGCCGCGTTGAATCAGCGGCATACCGCGCCCTTTCAACTCGAGAATGGCTTGGTCCATGCCCTCGATGGCAAAAGCAATGTGATGCACTCCTTCACCGTGAATGTCCAAAAACTCCCGCCAGGTACTGGGTTCCTCGTCTGGCTCGATGAGTTCAATGACAACGCTGCCAGCCGCAATGAACGCCTGGCGCGCCCGAGCCGGTGTCGCTGTTTCGAGGTACTCTGTATGAGCGACGTCCTCCGCCTCAGTAACATGAATTTCGGGCATCGGCACGCCGAAAAACTCGGCATAGGCAGCAGCGGTCTGCTCAACATCATAGACTACAAAGCCGATCTGGGTAATTACTTGGCTGTTCAAGGCCGGGGTTCCCATTGCGGATCGTCCTCCTCGCAGGATAGTGGGCCATTGCTTAGGCAAGCGGTCGTTAGAGCAGAACTCGGCAAGCTCGGGCCTGCTGGCGCACGTAGTCGGCGGCCGCTTCGTATTCCGCGGCCGTCTTGAGATGCTCAAGCATAACCGGTGTGTCAGGATGCAGTTGGTCAACCGCCTGCAGCAAGGCTCCATAATCCAACGTCCCTAAGCCCGGAGCTACTTCTTCTAGATGCGTGGTCAGTGTTCCGTGAAGCCGGGAATCCTTGAAGTGGCAGCTCTTGATATACGGCCCGAGTTTGGCGAAGCACTCCTTGATAAATACAGCATTTTTGAGATGCCGTTTGGGACTGGAGATCCAGTTTACCACATCCATGTGAACAGCGAACTGTTTGCGGTCGATGGCTGTGATAAGCTGCAGATAACTATCCGGTCCATCGGGAAGCATCCACGGCATGGGCTCCAGAGTATAAAAGGTTCGTTGGGGCTGCACTGTATCAATAATTTCCCTTACTGTCTCCACGACCATGTCAAATGTCTCATCGGCATAGTTATCCGGATGGGGACCATCCCACGGTTCGCCGCGACTCCCGGAGATATTCACACAACACACTGCGCCGATACGTTCCGCCAAACCCAACTGCTGCTTGCATTTGGCCAAAGCTGTCTTTCGCTCCGCCGAATCTGGACTCAACGGATTACTCCAAGCACCCACTTCAGCAATGATGATGTCTGCTGCTTTAGCCGCAGCAGAATAGTCCTGGATAACGCTGTCCGAAGCAGCAGCATCCACGGGACACACAGCCGCCCGATAACCCCACTGTTTGAGCAACTGCAGCCATTCGTCTGGGTTGTTGTACGACTCCATAACAGGACCGCCTAAACGCACATGATGACCTCCTTTTGTTTTAGAACGACGCCCAACGCGACCAACCACTGCACACCAAACACTTCCTCGAATCGTAAACTGATCTAGCTGACTGGAGGTGGTTTCGATACATCGTCGACAATGACAAGGCGCTGTCCACCTGTGATTTTCATGGCGTCGGCGACAGTCATGGCAGCACAGGGGTTTAGATAAATGACTTGATCACTTCGCAGGCCGTGGAAATAAGCAGCCAGCTCCTCGGCTGCAGCATCATTGAGCTGAACGGCCCGTAGGGATCTCATGGATCGCCACACAGCCAGATGCTGGGTATGATGACCACAAAGGTGAATCATGCCTCCGTTGGGGTAGGCTGCCAACACGCGCTCATCCCATGGCGCTGCGTAGCGTTCGTACATGGCCGCTGAAATAAGCTGGGTTGTGCACCCACAGATCTGCCCAAACCCCGGAGGCTGCGTGCGCTGCCAGGAAACCACCGGCTGCAGCTGCTCCCGAGGAACCGTCTGCAGATACCAGCGATGTAGATCCAACAGGAGGTGCCCAATAACAGCTAGATCATGAACAACGGACCTAGGATCGCTAACCATAGCCTCTAAAACATCCTGGCCATATAAATTCACCGCAATGTTCAAAACGCTGGCGATTGTGGGCAATCCAAAGAACGGGAGCGGGACATCAGCTCGGACAAACGCGTTAGTTGCCCGCTGCGCCAATTGCCAGGTCGGATCCACGGCCAAGTCCGGATAGCTCAACCCGCCCACCGGTTGTTCTAGATAGTCGCTGTACCACTGTCCAGATTCCGGATGCTGATGAACATCGGCTCCAAACAACTTATCTACAAAATGGACGCCATAGATACCGTACTCCACCGCCAGCGGTCGAAACACACATTTGTCCTGTATGAGGTCAGCCTGAGCCGCCAAGTCATCCAAGCACTGCTCGACCCATGCCTCCGGTTCTTTATAGGGATCAACGGCGGCGGTACCTAAGACACCAAATAATGTATAAACACACTCAGACGATGTTCCATCGAAAAGCCGCTGGAGCTTTGCGACGTGCTCGTCCCGTGTCGCCAATAACTTGGGATTGTGCAGTGGCTTCCACTGCTGGTGACAATTCTCAGCATTCAGATGGCATCTTCCTTTCCATGCGATAACGCTAGAATTGAACGTTACCACGCTCTACGACTTCCACATCAACAACCGCAAACCCCAGACACATAAGGAGCGGGCGACTGCATTCGCTGGCCACTACAGTCAAAGTACTCAAGTCTGCCTGCGCAGCTTGAGCGAATAGCCGTCTTAGAAACATACTGCCAATTCCGCGCTGTTTGTACGCTCCATGAACATACATTGAGGGTCAATCTCAACCAATACATGCACGTGGTCAGTACCTGGCATCCAGTTCGACCAGCGCTGCTTGACCCCTAACGCAAAGCGTAAATCAGCTCTTTGAGTCGCGGGTCTCCATCACCTACCAGGACTATTCTTCGATACTTAGGACACCAAACAACGTGGTACTTACAGGAATAAACGATATTCTTGTTGGTATTATATTCCACACCTACATCATACAGCCTACAGCTGCATAAGTAAAACATTTGTTCGAATTATATCCTCCATACCTAAAGGAAGGGGCTTTACGCCGAGCTTGGTAAAACCCTCCGGGTGTTCCGGCGGATACCCTGCCCAAGTACGCACCCGCTCCGCGGAATACCATTCGGGCCCGGCGGTCTCCACGGCCGATCTAAAGATCGCAGCTAAAACCGCAAGATCGGAGTCTAGCGCTGGACGCAGCGTGACCCTATTCATTGGGATCGGTTTCGCTCTGGAATGTACTCACCATGACTACCTCCAATCCGCTGGCTTCATGATCGTATAATCCATAGTACACCACCGAAACACCAAATTCCTTGCAGGCCTGTCGTACAAAAGCAAACTGTTTGCTTTCCAGTCGAGTGCCACCACCGATCCAAAATATGCCGGTGTGAAGGCAGGTATTTTGCCAGCGGCGCCGTAAATGCAGAGTAATGGTAGTGCATCCGAAAGAATCGCCGTTCGAAGTTTCAGTGTTAGGGTTTCCGATGCAGACGATCCAAAAAAGAACTGGAGGTTTTGTGTACATGAAAACCGTGAATTTCGACCGCAGTTGGCTGTTTCGCCGCAGCCGTACTGCTCAAGGCTGGGGCCAACAGCCTGAAGGCATGTTGGTGGATTTACCTCACGATTTCAGTATCATCCAAGAACGCGACCCGCATACCCCTGCCGGTGGCAGCAATGGCTTTTTTCCGGGTGGCGTTGGGATCTACGAGAAGACCTTCACCATGGATCCAGCATGGGACGGCAAGCGTATCCTGCTGCAATTTGATGGCGTTTACATGAATGCTACGGTGAAAGTCAATCAGCAGATTGTGGGCAAGCACCCCTACGGGTATACCAGCTTTCACTGTGACATCACCCCACACCTAGGCTCCGATGCAGAGAATACCATCACGGTAACCGTGAATAACGGCGCCCTGCCCAATACACGTTGGTACAGCGGTTCCGGCATCTATCGCCATGTCTGGTTGTTAGTTGGTGGTCCTGTGCATATTGCCCCTTGGGGTGTGTTCGTCACGACTCCGAACGTGAGTGCCGGCGTGTCAGACGTTTCTGTGGTGACCAATCTGCAGACGCAAGGACAGTACAGAGGACCCTGTGTCCTGCGTACCACGATTCTAGACTCCGAAGGTCAACCGCTGGCGGCACAGGAAACCGCTGTTGCCGAACATGATCTGCCGACCGAGGTTTCACAGACCTTCAAGGTGACGGAACCGCAGTTATGGACCTTAGACACCCCGTCAATGTACACAGTACAGAGCCAAGTGTTGGTTAACGAAGAGATTGTCGATACAGTAACAACGCCGTTTGGAATCCGCTCCGTAACCATCGATCCTGTAAATGGCTTCCAGCTCAATGGCGAAAGCATTTTGCTGAAAGGAGGCTGCGTCCACCATGA
>SLOZ01000327.1 GCA_007132255.1 Limnochordia bacterium
ACCTTCTAACCGTAGACTTGCCAGTGGCGATGCTGCCGGTCAAGCCAATCAATGGATCACATCCTTACAGTCTATCCGAAATGTTTTCTGAACACTGGCTGTTACTTGGGCTGGCAGACCGAACAGTAGTGGCTGCTTCGGCCGGCAATCTTAAGTTTTGTGATCGGACCAGAACATTGCCGACAGGATTCTCCCGTGCGTCCGTAGACTTGGAGTCGCTCTTGGAACGAGCCACTTTGGTCGTAGCCCAGTCGAAAATCACGAAACGTGGTCCCTTCAAAGGCGATGGCGTCGTGTAAGATGTTCTTGATGCAGCGAGCCAGTTGATCGCACTCCTTGGCTGTCAGCTCCATACCCATGCGGAGGGGATGGATTCCTGCGCAGAACAGACTTTCATCCGCGTATATATTGCCGATACCAGCAACAATCGTTTGGTTGAGCAGTAACGATTTTATGGGTGCTCGCCGCTTTTGAATCTGCCGCAGCAGGCACTGGCCCGTCCAGTCATCGTTCGTCGGGTCGGGCCCTAAGTTAGCCAGACCAGGAATATTCATCAACTGCTGCCGATCACCGATATAGATCGTGCCGAACCGGCGCGTATCCTGGAAACACAAACCAGTACCATGATCGAATTGGATCCAAGCCGAATAGCGTGCGTCCGGTGGCGTCCGGCGCGTTAACACATACAAACGACCGGTCATGCGCAGGTGGATCACCATGAGCATCTGCTCGTCTAAGCGAAAGAGCAGATACTTCCCGACCCGTTGAATATCCAAAATCGTTCTCCCACTCAGAACGTCGGCAGCATCCTCCTTCGGCATGAAGGGGAGCGCTCGCTGGTCCAAAAAGCGGGCCTTTTCGATTCGGCGATTTGCCAACTGAGGAAGCAGATGTCGCCGTACAGTCTCAACTTCGGGCAATTCCGGCATCGTACCAACGTCCTTTAATGGTCAACGGTCTGCATTTCTTTCCAGTTATCACCGATCTGGACATCCACGTCCAGCGGTACCGACAGTTCGACAGCTGCCCCCATCTCTTCAACCAAGAGCGCAGCACACTGTTCCACTTCGTCGGTCGGTACCTCCAAGACCAACTCGTCATGGACCTGGAGCAGCAGCAGAGCTGACAGTTTTTCATTGCGAAGGCGGTCCCGAACTCGCAGCATAGCTAGTTTGATGATATCCGCAGCGCTGCCTTGGATCGGAGAGTTCATGGCCGTTCGTTCTGCAAAGCTGCGTTTGGAATAATTTCGTGCCTTGATGTCCGGTAAATAGCGGCGGCGGTCGAGGATCGTGGTCACGAATCCATCATCTCGAGCTGCCTGCACAGTTGTGTCCATATACTCCTTGATCTTGGGATAGCGGCGAAAATATTGGTCAATATACTTTTGCGCCCTGTCTTGGCTGATCTTGGTATTGCGAGCTAGCCCGAACGCCGATATGCCGTACACGATGCCAAAGTTAATCGCCTTAGCCGCTCCCCGCTGTTCCTTCGTAACTTCCTGCGGCGTAATGTCCAAAATTTCTGCGGCTGTCTGCGTGTGGATATCCTTCCCATCGCGGAATGCCTGCAGCATCTTTTCGTCCTGGGCGATGTGTGCTAATACCCTCAGTTCGATCTGTGAATAGTCCGCAGCTACCAACTTGCGACCTTCCGGCGCAATAAAGGCTTTGCGGATATCGCGCCCGGCTTCAGTTCGGATCGGGATATTCTGCAGGTTGGGATTGGTACTGCTTAAACGACCCGTCGCTGTCACTGTTTGATTAAAGGTCGTGTGGATACGATGGGTATTTTCGTGAATCAACTGCCCCAGCGCATCTGCATAGGTAGACTTCAGTTTCGAGAGCTGCCGGAACTCAAGGATCTTTGCCACAATGGGATGGTCCTGCAGTTCCTCCAAAACGTCAGCGCTCGTAGAGGGACCGGTTTTCGTTCGTTTGATAACGGGCAACTCTAGTTTCTCGAAAAGAATGTGTCCCAATTGCTTTGGTGAATTAATGTTAAAGGACTCACCAGCCATCTCGTGAATATCCTTGGTCAGCGTGTCCAGACGACCTTTCATGGAATCGGACAGCGCTTGAAGCTGTTGGGGATCCACGGCAATGCCATGGTATTCCATTTCGCTGAGGACAGCGGCTAGCGGTAGTTCCACGTCATGATACAGACCCCAAAGATCGTCGGTTTTGAGCGATTGTTCAAGATCGGTGGCCAGGGCCTCGATCCGCTCAGCCCGTGCCAGGAGTGAGGCAGCGCCGTTTTGGGAACCCAGCGGTGGCAGTCCACTGAGACGCTGGCTGATGCTGTCAAGGTCTGTCGGTGCCTCTGGGTCCAAGACGTAGGCCGCTAAGACGCCATCCACGTGAATGTTGCTCGACTGCTCTCGGGTTACAGTGGCTCGCAGCCACTCCTTAGCATCCGGGCAGACCAGACTCAAGTCGTCCGAGGTTTCCTTGAACAAGGCATCCCAACCTTCGGCAGACGTGCTCGAGTCTAGATACCAGGCTTGGCCATCAGCAGCGACCATAACAGCTTCCATAGCAGCGTCAGGAGCGTGACCGACCACTTTCGGGGCGCAGGCCACCCGATCTTGGTTCTGCAAGAAGTCTCGGAAATCCGATAGTGTCTCACTGCTGACGGTCGCCCAGGCCGCGTTCTCGTCCGTTGGCGAGTCTGCGGATGGTTCCGGGGAATCATCCCAGCCAAATACAGTAGGCAGCTTTGCCAAAAGTGACTTGAACTCTAAACGTACGAGCATGGTTTCTAACTGGCTGCGCTGAGGTTCTATAGAACGATGCATATCCATCTCCAGTGGGATGTCGCAGCGAATCTGGGCCAACGAGCGGCTCATGAAAGCTTGGTCTTTGTTCTCCGTCAATCGCTCTTTGAGCTTTCCCTTCTGGTTGTCGATGTTCTCATAGAGCTCTTCCAAATCCGCATACTGGGCTAAAAGCTTCATGGCGGTTTTTTCGCCAACCCCGGGAACACCGGGAATGTTATCGGAACTGTCCCCCATCAAACCTTTGAGTTCGGGAACCTGTTCCGGTTTGAGGCTATAACCTTCCTGTAAGCGCTCGAGGTCCACCAAATCTGTATCCTTTATCCCTTTTTTGGTTAAGAGCACGCGTACATGCTCGGTTACCAACTGCAGAGCATCGCGGTCGCCTGTGACAATGAACGCTTCATCGCCCTGCTCTTCGCTGAGACGGGCCGCGGTTCCGATGACATCATCGGCCTCATAGCCTTCCAACTCCAGGCGCGGAATGCCAAATGCATCCAGCAGCTCCTTGAGCAAACCCACTTGGGGCCGCAGATCGTCGGGCATTTTCTTCCTTGTTGCCTTGTACTCTTCATACTCTTCGTGTCGAAAGGTGGGTCCGGATACATCAAAGGCAACAAACAGTCCATCAGGCTTAAATTCCTCCAATAATCGGAACAACATCAGCGTAAAGCCATAGACCGCATTGGTCTGTTCGCCTTGGGCCGTGGTCAGCGGCGGCAGAGCGTAATAGGCACGATGAAGTAAGCTGTGGCCATCGATCAAGAATATTCGTTTACTCACGTTCATCCCTCGTTTCTCTCCTGTTTATTCCACGCCGCCGCCAAAAAACCTGCAATAACGTGACCATAGAGAAAGGCCCCCGTCTGCAAAGTTGGGGGCCTGAAGAACGGCTATCCACAGCGACTGAAGCCACAGTCAAGACAGGTATCGCAGCCGTTTTCGTGTTTGAGTCGGCTGCCGCCGCACTCCGGACAAGCCGCACTGCCGCCGAAAAAGTCCAATGAGGCAGCCTGCTGTGCCGCAATGGGATCAGCCGCCGGGACGGCCACATCGGTACTGTCCACGAAGGGAAGCGGTGGCTGAGCACTGCGTTCGGCGATATAGCGATCGATGACATTGGCAATGGCGTCAGGACAGGACAGAACCAGTTTTCCATCCTGCCACATAGGATGAGGACAGCGAATGCCCCGCAGTTGGCGGGCAATCTGCGCTGGTTCCACACCGGAACGCAGTGACAAAGACATGAGCCGAGCTGTGGCTTCCGAGAACGCAGCGGCACACCCTCCAGCCTTGCCAATGGTCGTGAAGATTTCACAAATACCCTCTTCGTCTTCGTTGATTGTGACATAGAGCGTGCCGCAGCCTGTCTTGACTCGTTCGGTCTGGCCGCGAGTGACACGGGGCCGACGCCTTGGATTGTGCGTGCCTGTACGTTCCGGTTGTCCGTTCACCGAAACCTGGGTTTCCTGTTGATCCTTCTTGGTACCCACGGTAAGAACTTCGCCTTCCCGCGAACCAGAGCGGTAGACCGTTACACCTTTACAGCCCAGTTCGTACGCCAGTTGGTAAACCTCTTTGATGTCATCTTTGCTGGCACTGGCAGGGAAGTTTACTGTTTTCGAGACAGCATTGTCAGTGAAATCCTGGAACGCTGCCTGCATGCGAATATGCCATTCTGGTGTTATATCATGGGCTGTGACAAACACTCGCTGCAGATCTTCGGGAATGGCATCCATTCCTTGAATGCTGCCTCGCTTGGCCACTTCTTCCATGAGTTCTTCGCTGTATAGTCCGCGTTCTTGCATGATCGCTTCAAACAACGGATTGACTTCCAGGAGTTTGTCGTTGTCCATGACATTACGCGTGAACGCCAAAGCGAATAAGGGTTCGACACCGCTAGAGGCGCCAGCGATGATGGAAATCGTCCCAGTTGGAGCAATCGTGGTAACGGTTGCGTTACGTAGAGCAATGCCTTTGGCATCCCAAGCGCTGCCCGGATGGTTAGGGAATACCCCACGTTCTGCGGCCAGTTTTTGTGAAGCTTCGTGGGCCTTCGTTTGGATGAACTCCATGACGTGTCGACCAAATGCCACACCTTCGTCGCTGTTGTAGGCCAGACCTTTGCGAATCAATGCATCAGCAAAGCCCATGACACCCAAGCCAATTTTCCGGTTGCCTTTGGTCATAGTCTCGATGGCCTTCACTGGATAGCTGTTCGCGTCCACAACATTGTCCAGAAATCGGACTGCGATGGTGATGACGTCTTCTAAATGAGACCAGTCCATATCCCAGGTATCACCAGTTTTGACCATGAAATTGGCCAAATTCAAGGAACCAAGGTTACAGCTTTCGTTCGGAAGCAGCGGCTGTTCACCGCACGGATTGGTTGCTTCAATTTCACCGACATTTGGCGTGGGATTTGCTTTGTTGATGCGGTCGAGAAACACAATGCCAGGCTCACCATTTTTCCAAGCCATGTCAACGATGAGCTCGAAGACATCACGGGCATTCAAAGATTCGACAACTTCATTGGAGCGAGGGTTGATCAACGGATACTCCGCACCGGCTTCCACGGCCTTCATGAAATCTTCGGTGATGCCGACCGAGATGTTAAAATTTGTAATCTCAAGATTGTCAGCTTTACATTGAATGAACTCTAGTATGTCAGGATGGTCCACACGCAGTATACCCATATTGGCGCCGCGCCGAGTTCCTCCCTGTTTCACAGCCTCCGTGGCGGCATTGTAACATTTGAGGAACGATATAGGGCCGCTGGCTACTCCTCCTGTGCTGCGAACCCGATCGCTTTTGGGCCGCAAACGCGAAAAACTAAAACCTGTTCCACCGCCGGATTTTTGGATCAGTGCAGTGTCTTTCAACGTTTGAAAAATACTTTCCATGGAATCCTCTACTGGTAAAACAAAGCACGCTGCCAGTTGCTGAAGATCGCGCCCGGCGTTCATGAGGGTAGGACTATTCGGGATAAATTCCAGGGCATCCATCACCCTGCGGAACTGCTCGCTGATCTCCTCCTGGCGTTCTGGCGCGTAGGTCGCTTCAACACTGGCCAAGTTGTCTGCAACGCGTTCGATCATTTCTTCAGGCGTTT
Source organism: Limnochordia bacterium (assembly GCA_007132255.1). Lineage (GTDB taxonomy): Bacteria > Bacillota > Limnochordia > Darwinibacteriales > B1SED10-159 > SLOZ01. The sequence continues at coordinate 5,889 of SLOZ01000327.1, forward strand.
CGATGACCTTACCAT
>SLOZ01000435.1 GCA_007132255.1 Limnochordia bacterium
GGGTTGTGCATGGGGGGAATACGCAGCAAGCTATCGAACGGTACGGTCTTGATGATGTCCTAGATTTCAGTGCAAATATTCACTGGACGACTCCACCCGGAATGCAGGACGCCGTAGAACGCGGAATCAAGGCGATGCGCCATTATCCTGAACCAGATTCGCGCCGACTGACGCAGCGGCTTGCGGATTCCTTGGGGTTGGAATCCAATCAAATCTGTGTCGGCAATGGATCCATTGAGTTGATCTATGCCTTGATGCGTTCGCTCGGCGAGTGTAAAGCGTTGGTTGTTTCGCCAACGTTTGGAGAGTACCGCCGGGCCGTCGAGGTCTGTGGGGGAGTCGTGTGCAATTATTGGCTTGAATCAGGAAATTGGGAGCTCAATATCACCGAACTTCAGGCAGCGATGGCGGGAGTTGACCTGGTTTTCTTGTGCAATCCGAATAACCCGACGGGTGGGCTCTTAACCCGTGAAGAGTTAATTCCTATCCTAGAGCAGGCCGGCAATGCGCTGGTCGTAGTGGATGAAGCATTTATTGATTATGTAGAAAGCGCAGGCCAGGTCTATTCCGTGATCGAACTCATCTCCAGGTTTCCTAACCTTCTGGTGCTGCGATCGTTCACTAAGTTCTTTGCCATTCCTGGGCTGCGGTTAGGTTATGCTGCTGGTGCTGCCGGGATGATCGAACGGATCCGCAACGGTCAAGATCCATGGAGCGTCAACTGCATCGCGCAGAGCGTCGGCATGTTGTTGGTGGAGCAGCAAACGTCTGCGTATTGCGATCAGGTCAGACAGCAGGTGCGCGAGGAGCGAGAGGCGCTGCAAGCAGCCCTGATGAACGAATGCAGCCTGACTGCCCGGGGTACGGCGAACTTTCTTTTGATTGATATCACCACGACCGGCGAGACGAGTGCCGGTATCGCAGAAAAACTGGCGATGCAGGGCATTTTGGTTCGGGATTGCGCTTCGTTTGGAATCAGCGGCCAAATCCGCGTTGCAGTCCGTAGGCAGCAGGAAAACAGCAAGCTGGTGCGAGCGCTGGCAGCGCTTCTGCAGAATGGTCGGCGTTGATCATGCAGAGACTTTACCTGGTTCGGCATGGAGCCACAGATTGGAACGTTGAACGGCGGTACATGGGGCAGGCAGACATTGCCCTCAATGCTCTGGGTTGGCAGCAGGTGCAGGCGGCGCGGTATCTGGCTTCTATAGAGTTTGCCGCAGTCCACACCAGTGATCTGCAGCCTGCGCAGCAGACGGCCTATCCCTGATGGGTGTGATCCACAGCGCGCATTCGCTCTACCGTGACCGGGCCCTGGTGGACTATATGGGCTACGCTTTCGCTGGAGACACATGGCATGTCAGTGATGATGCGGAGTGGGTGGCCGAAAATGCCGATGTAAATATTGGCGGGCGGTCCAATCTGAGGGCTTAACGAGTGAGCCCTTCGGAAACCACTGAATTTCCTATGATCATTGTGTTGCTTTGATCCTGCCCATGTAACATGGAACCAATCACGATCGGTTGACAACCAAGGATTTTGTCATAGGGAATCATGGTGGCCCAGGGCTGTCCTTTGCCGTTTTCGGGACCATGCACAACACCGTGATCACCTACGTAGAAAGTTACTTCTCTGACGAAGAACCGATCGTTAAAGAGGTAGGAACCATCGAGAACGCCATCATAACACTGCAGGCTGCATTGCCCCGGGATACATCGTTTTTATGGGTCAGCGGCACAATCTATGGCGGGGAAGGCCGGGAGAATCAGATCCAGTTCACGTTGGCTGACATGCGATCTCTTGTGGAGTACGAACCGATATTTGTTGTCTATTAATTCAATATGCCAATGGAGCTGATCACGTTGAAAAAACCCGTCTTAGTAATGGCTGCCATCGCCGCTTTAGCCCTGGTTAGCGTGGCCGTATTCCTCTTCGTGCCGTCAACACAGTCATCGGCGTGGAATGAAGATACTCTATATGCGTTTGTCCGGGAGGAAATCAAAGACATCTCCCAGTCTTTCTTTAAGGAGCAGTGGGATATCCATTATCATGATGTCACTGGAGACGGCGGTCTCGAAGCGCTCCTAGTGGAGAACTATACGATAGACTGGCATCCTAACGTAGAGATTGTGTCGAAGGCTAATCGCCGTTATGAGCGAATTCGCAGCGAAATCTATGCCGGCAAGTATGGCACATACATTGAGTGGAGTGACGGGCTGCTTGCCGTTACTGCACGGACCGGTGGTCCAGGTGAACAGTTAGGTTATTTAAGTCTCTTCGCCTTTGATGCCGGAGTCATGGTCCCGGTACTGGAAAACCTACTCATGTACCAACGGGTTGCCTTTCCTACCCATGATTTTGAAGTGAACGGTGAGATCACCGGTCCGTTCAGCGAATTTGTATATCGTCAAGTCAAAGAAGACTATGTGACCGATGAGACAACCACGGAGTTGGTGCAGTACTATCGCTATGACTCGGATGGCAGGCGTTTCGAAATTCGCTCGGATGCTGGAGAGTCTGTCGGGGCTCTGTAGATTATCGTCTGCCAGTTGATTTGCTGCATCTACGGTTGGAGAACTCCAAGAACGATGCCGTCTTGACCCGTAAAAAACAACGCCACGCTGTTTTTGGGTGGTGGGTACTCCGCACCGGTTACTCGGTGACATTCCAGGGGGGATGACTGTGACGAACAGAAAGACCATCATCGTGCTGGCGGTTGTGATCCTGGCTGCCTTTGTCTATCTTAACAACAGTTCGGTGCTGCGAACGCCCTCGCTGGATAAGCCGCTGCTGCTGGCTCATCGAGGGCTTGGCCAGACCTTTTTCATGTATGGAATCACAGGTGAAACCAATACCGCGGCGCGCATCCATGAACCCGAACATCCCTACCTGGAGAACACCATACCTTCCATGGAAGCGGCTTTTGCAGCTGGCGCTGACATCGTAGAACTAGACATTCATCCAACCACCGACGGGCACTTCGCCGTTTTTCATGATTGGACTCTCGAGCATCGCACCGACGGACACGGTGTGACCAGAGAGCACACGTTGGCTGAGCTGCAGGCTCTCGATGTGGGTTACGGCTATACGGCTGATCATGGCTATACATATCCCTTTCGAGGCCAGGGTGTGGGCTTGATACCTTCTCTCGATGAAGTGTTGACGCATTTTCCTTCTCAGCGGTTTCTAATTCATATCAAGAGCAACGATGCCGCTGACGGGCATCAGTTAGCTTCGTACCTACAGACTTTGCCCGTAGAACGTTTGGTGGGCCTATCAGTCTATGGGGGAGACAATCCCATTCGTGTACTCCAGAAGGAGATGCCCGAGTTACCAGTGATGTCCACCTCCACCATGAAGGAGGGCCTACTGCCGTACCTACTGGTGGGATGGACAGGTTACGTACCCCAAGCTCTCCGAAACACCCTGCTCATTCTGCCATTGGACTATGCTCGCTTTTTGTGGGGCTGGCCCCATCGTTTCGTGCAGCGGATGGAGGCTGTTGATACCCAGGTCTTCGTTGTGCTCGGGGACGGACGCTGGGCTGAGGGTTTTGATACCGTGGCAGACCTGGATCTGCTGCCATCGGGTTTCAGTGGCGGCATCTGGACCAACAGAATCGACCGCATCGGTCCGGTGTACTCCAAGTGACCGCTACCTTGGCAGCGAAGGCTTTGAAGGCGTGGACGGAAGTTTTTCATCGTAACTATTCGGTTAAGTATCAAAAAATCAAATTATCTTCACATAAGAATCAGTTTTAAACAAAAATATCTGACTTTTGCAGGGAAAACCCATGCAGTGGACAGAAGAATGATCGTATATCAAGGGCGACAATGGATGTTTGGTGGGCCGTCTATTTCTTTTCTGGAGGCAAAGGGAGTTAGGGTTGATGGAAGAGGTTTGAGCTGGTGGAAGACAGAGAGAGATCGAAGGGGGCAGACTTCATGCGAAGAGCGTACTGGTTCGGGTTGATACTGCTGGCTCTAGCGGTCGCAGGCTGCACTGGCGGGGGAGGTGGTCTTACCGGAAGCACAGAGTACTCGTTGACGGTGCGCGTGGACGGAGAGGGACAGGTGGAGCCGAATGAGGGAACTCACTGGTATCACGAAATCACACCGGTAGATTTGCACGCCGCGCCTGATGATGACTGGGTATTCGTGCAATGGATAGGTGACACTTGGGCCGCCGACCAGGCCAATCACGGCGTCATTGTGGATAGGCACAAGACTGTGGAGGCCGTATTCGCGATGGCTCCTAAGCCAGAGATCGACGCCGCCGGTAAGCAGACGACTCACAAAGTGGGCAACCTAGACGTTCACATGCGGTTAGCTCCCGCAGCAGTGTCTCCAGGAGGGATTGCTGACGATGGTACCGCTGTGGTGGACAGACCATTCTGGATCGCAGAGACGCCAGTCACATATGCGTTGTGGTATATGGTTCGCCAGTGGGCTGTCGAAAAGGGTTACAGTTTTTCTAGTCAAGGCGGAGAGGGAAGCCATGGGGATACCGGAGCGGAGCCCACGTTGAAGGATCAAGAACCTGTGACCAGAGTGAACTGGCAGAGCTGTATTGTTTGGACCAATGCTCTATCGGAAATGCTGGGGTTAGATCCTGTGTACACGTATCAAGGTTCAGTCATCAGGAACACGAGCGGGTCTGCCATCGAAAACGCGGTCCAAGAGGACACCAACGGGTTCCGGCTGCCTACCAACGATGAGTGGGAGTTAGCAGCCCGCTACCGCGGCGAAGACGGATCCCACGGCGCAATACGTTATAGACACCTATATTGGACACCGGGTAATCATGCAAGTGGGGCCACTGCAGCCGTGGATAACAGCACTGCTACGAAAGAAGTGGCTTGGTACAGCGGGAATAGTGACGGTGGTACGAGGGACGTCGGACTCAAAAGAGCCAATGCTCTCGGTCTCTATGATATGAGTGGGAATGTTTGGGAGTGGTGCTTCGACGAGCACAGGGTTGACCATCTCTATCGCGGCGGCAGCTGGCAATCCGACCCCAATGCTCTACGAATCGGTGTGAGTGCTGCTGTGGCCACCGTCAGCTCAGATGTTGGTTTCCGTCTTGCCAGAAACTATACCCTTTAAAGCCCGTGGTGGTGGCTACTCTATGTGGAACTCTACCGTTTTGACGCTCCTGACGAGATGACGGTTTCCAGTGGAGGGGCTGTTTCATGCAGCGTCCTTGGTTGTCGCTTCCGTGCGCTGCCAGAATCATTCGACACGGCCAGTCGGCGTTTATGCTGACTGGCCGTGTTTCCTTGTATGGGCTTGTCATGGCTAGGCACCATCCCAAAGAGGCAGCGGATGATGGAAACGATCGGCAAAACTCAGGCAGACTCGAAAACCGAAGATACAGGAACTTCGAGGCCGTCGAGGGAATAGGAGTGCAACGTATCGGCCTTGGTATGGATGGTATAGGCCTCGATGCCGTGATCCTTGAACCCATAGGCGATGATCATGCTCTGATCGGGGTCGACGATCCAAAATTCCTGGACACCTGAGAGCATCACGGTATTCAGCTTATCTACCATATCTTTGGAACGAGTGCTTGGGGAGAGGATCTCAATCACTAAGGTGGGCGTGCCCATGTAGCGCCCCTTTTCGTTGACATTTTCTTCGGTGTCACAGGCTACTAAAAGATCAGGCTGCATTACGTCGGGATCATCAAAACCTTCTTTTTGGAAATGCACGTCAAACGGAGCGTAAAACGCCTTGCACGTCTTGCCTCGCAAATACTCCCGGAGCAAAACAAACAGATTACCCGAAATCTCCTGATGAAAGGTGCTGGGGGAACTCAGCAGAATGATCTCTCCGTTAATGAACTCCATCCGAAGATCACTGTTTTCGTAGATCTCCATGAACTCTTCGTAGGACAC
>SLOZ01000503.1 GCA_007132255.1 Limnochordia bacterium
CCCGGACTGGCCGGCAGACCCGTAGCAATCGCATCGTACTCGGTCTTAGGATCAATCATCGGATGCAGGAGCTGATCTAACTGCGCAGGTTCCACACGTGTCACTGCTGTTTTCTTATCGATCAGACCTTCTTCAACCATATCCACAGCCATGCGAACTGCGGCTGCAGCCGTGCGCTTACCGTTTCGGGTCTGCAGCATATAGAGCGTGCCGTCTTCAATGGTGAACTCCAAATCCTGCATGTCCTTGTAATGGGACTCCAGTTGCTGGTAGATCTCGACTAACTCTTTGTAGACTTCCGCATTGTCATCTTCCAAAGCTTTGATTGGCTTCGGTGTACGAATACCAGCTACCACGTCTTCACCCTGAGCATTCATTAAGTATTCGCCATAGAATACATTCTCACCGGTGGAAGGGTCTCGGGTAAATGCCACGCCGGTACCCGATGTTTGGCCCATGTTGCCAAAGACCATGGCCTGAACGTTAACAGCCGTACCCCATTCACCCGGAATATCGTTCATTTTGCGGTAGCGAACGGCGCGCGGAGTATCCCAAGACTCGAACACAGCGTTGATGGCACCTTTGAGCTGCTCCATCGGACTCTCGGGGAACAGGCGGCCAGCACCTTCCTGAACTACTTCTTTGTACTTGGCGACCAATTCTTTGAGGTCAGCTGCATCCAATTGTGTATCCAGCTCGACACCCTTAGCTTCTTTGATTGTTTCCAAAGCGTGTTCAAACTGGGCATGCTCGACACCCATGACGACGTCGCCATACATCTGGATAAAACGGCGATACGAATCCCAACCAAATCTCTCTTCTCCGCTTTTCTTGATCAAACCTTGAACCGTGGTGTCATTCAAACCAAGGTTCAAAACAGTGTCCATCATGCCAGGCATCGACACCCGGGCACCGGAGCGAACCGACAGCAGCAGGGGGTTGTCACTGTCCCCAAACGTTTTGCCCATCGCGTCTTCGATCTCTTTGACATTCTCTTTGATCTGTTCTTCTAGTCCATCAGCCCAACGTTTGTCGTTGCGATAATACTCCGTACAGGCTTCGGTCGTGATCGTAAAACCAGCCGGTACAGGAATGCCCATATCCACCATTTCGGCGAGATTGGCACCTTTTCCGCCCACCAGGACTTTGTTGCCCACCTGGCCTTCGGTTTTGCCGTTGCCAAAGAAATAAACCCATTTTGTAGCCATTCTAAGCATTTCCTCCTTCTTGGTAAACCTTCTATTTCATTCGAGCAGAAGCGGTTTCTCCTCGAAAAAACACCAACACTAGTATTCGTGACCCAGGACATTATTCCTGCCATACAACAAAAATTTCACAATTTAACGCCGCTAGTTATCAGACTTTTGATCGGGGTGGCGTGCTAGATTAAGCCTCCACGACGATCTTGCGAAAGTCTGCATACCGTTGACCCAATGCAGCAACGTGCTTTAGCAGTGCCAAGCGGTTTGCTCGCAAAGCAGCGTCCTTATCCATGACCATCACAGCATCAAAGAACGTGGCTACCGGCTTTTCCAGTTCGGCCATGGCTGACAGATATCCCTGCCAATCCTGACTTTCCCAAGCTTGGTCGGTTCGCTGTCGTACATTCGCAAGGCTATTCCACAGCGCCAAATCGGCTTCCGTCAGGACTGATCTCTCGATCTCCATGGTGCTGCCCTTGCTGCCCAGATTCGCAGCCCGTTCCAAAACCGTGTAAAGATCCGTGAACTCGGGCTTACGGCGGAAAGTTTCCAGCGCGTCGACCCTGGCAAATGCTTCCGGAATTACCCATGGGTCAACAGTCAAAACGGCATCGATTGTATCATAACGATATCCTTTGTCCAATAGCACTGCCCGCAGGCGCTGTCGAAAGAACTCAAGCAGCGATTGAATGATATCGGGCTTGGCTGTGGAAAACCTCTGTGCATAGCCATCCAATGCCATTTCGCACAGTACAGCCAGTGACACTGAATGCGCTTTGCCTTCTAACAACTGGACAACACCGAGCGCTTGCCGGCGCAGAGCAAACGGATCCTGTGATCCTGTAGGCACCTTACCCAAAGCAAAGTAGCCTGCCAAAGTATCCAATTTGTCGGCTAAACTCACGACATAGCCCTGAGGCGTCTGGGGCATTCTATCACCGGCGAACTTAGGCAGGTAATGTTCAGCAATTCCTGACGCCGTATCCGGGTCCTCGCTTTGGAGAAGCGCGTACTTCTGCCCCATAATACCCTGCAGCTCGGGGAACTCATAGACCATCTGGGTCGTCAAATCAGCCTTGGCCAGATGGGCCGTGCGCTCCACAGCAGCCTTAATATCATGCCAGCCCAACAGCTCAGCTACGCTTCCGGACAGTCGTACTAAGCGCTGTACCTTGTCAGCCATAGTCCCGAGACCTTCCTGGAACACCACATCGACGAGTCGGGCTGCATGTTCAGACAGGGGCTTTCTTTGGTCTTCGTCGAAGAAAAACTTAGCATCAGCCAGACGGGCCGTTAAGACTTTTTCATTACCTTCGATAACCACATCCAAACTGCGCTCGATTCCGTTGCGCACACCCACGAACAGCGGCAGTAGATCACCGTCTGCGTTCACCACGGGAAAATAGCGCTGGTGTTCCTTCATCGATGTTATGAGAACTTCATTCGGAACGCTCAAAAACTCGGGCTGGAACGTACCGCAAAACGCCGTCGGAAACTCCACTAGATTGCATACTTCATCCAGAAGATCATCATCCACAAGGGCGTGCCCGCCGTTGGCTGCTGCTGTTGCAGCTACCTGGGCAGCGATGCTGTCACGTCGTTGTTCCTGCACAGCGATGACGAATGCATCGAACAGTGCACGTTCATAGGCAGCTGGTTCTTCCAGAACCACAGGCTCGGGAGCCAACTGGCGATGGCCTCGAGTCTGGCGATCAGCCCTAACGTTTTCCACCTGGACCGGGAGAACATCCTGACCGAACAGCGCTACCAACCAACGAATAGGCCGCGCGTAACGAATGTCGTAGTTCCCCCAACGCATGTTCTTGGGAAACGCGAGACCCCGGACGGCTGTTTCTAACAACTGCGGAAGCACCGTTTCGCTGGATTGGCCGGGGACGAATCGATGCGCGAAAAGATAGGCATTGCCACCGACTTCTTTCCGAATCAGCTGCTCCGGTGTAACGCCCTGCGAACGCGCAAAGCCTTCTCCCGCCTTCGTTAAGGCACCTTCAGCATCATAGGCGATACTTGCCGGAGGGCCCTTCACATCCTGCTCAAGATCTTCCTGGTGTTGGGCAACGTTCGTTAAGCGAACGGCCAAACGCCTCGGCGTGGAAAACACTTGCGCTTCACCAAAGGCTATCCGCTGCTCCCGACACGACTCAACGATACTCTGCCGCAATTGTTCCACCGCCGTGCCAATAAAACGCGCCGGCAGTTCTTCAACCCCAATTTCTAACAGCAGGTCTCGCATTAAGCTTGTCCTCCTCTCTTAAGCAAGGGAAATCCCAAACGTTCCCGTTCGGCAAGATAGCCTTGGGCTGTCAGACGAGCAAGGGCGCGCACGCGACCAATGAATCGTTGGCGTTCGCTAACACCAATGGCGCCGCGAGCATCCAAGAGATTGAACGCATGGGAGCACTTCAATACGTAGTCATACGCTGGCAGTACCAGACCGGCTTCCACCAGACGTTTGGCTTCTACCTCATACATGTCGAAGAACTTGAATAGTCCTGGAATATCTGCCGCTTCGAAGTTGTAGCGAGAATACTCGACTTCATTTTGATGGAACACATCTGCGTAGCTGATACCATCCACCCATTCTAGATCAAAAATACTATCCACCTTTTGGATAAACGTACCCAAGCGCTCCACGCCGTAGGTTATCTCCGCAGCCACCGGCTTGACATCGATGCCACCTACCTGTTGAAAGTACGTAAACTGGGTAACCTCCATACCATCCAGCCAAACCTCCCAGCCGAGACCCCAAGCACCTAAGGTTGGCGACTCCCAATCATCCTCCACAAAACGAACATCGTGTTGGCTCAGGGAAATACCGAGTGCTTCTAGACTCCCAAGATACAACTCTTGAACATCGTCCGGCGAAGGCTTGAGAATGACTTGGTATTGGTAGTAGTGCTGCAACCGATTAGGATTTTCCCCATACCGGCCATCCGTAGGCCGTCGACAAGGCTGCACATAAGCCGTGTTCCACGGTTCAGGTCCTAGGGCTTTCAAAAACGTAGCTGGTGACATAGTTCCGGCGCCCATCTCCGTGTCATAGGGTTGAACAATAATGCACCCTTGGTCCGACCAATACTGCTGCAGTGCCATTAGAATTTCCTGTAGGTTCACATACACGCCTCCTTTTTTGGGACAAAACAAAACCTTCCATCCCTGTGAAGCAGGGACGAAAGGTTCTTCCGCGGTTCCACCCTGGTTGACCGCCGTGTGACGGTCCCCTCCGTTAGTGCAGCTCCAAGATGCCTTCCAGTACGGCCCCGCCCCCGGATCTCAGCATCTCCAGGGTCTCTGGTAACGGTCAGCCACGACTGTACTCCTTCTTTTCCACGCCGCAATCTTCGCATACAAAACGCGCATTCATCTATGGTAAATATAGCAGAGCCGGGGACCCATGTCAATCGCACCCGATCACAGAAAAAGTCCATCACAGTTCACCAAGTCTCCGACCCGTTCACGTCAGATTCGCGGTTGTCCATCGGACGGATCGCTGTCCGTACGCAGAGATTGCAGAAAACCCAGCGACTTCAGTGGACGGTCGAGACGAAAGGCTATATAGGCGGCCATGATCGTCTGAATTTCATCCAAGACCGAACGGGACGGATGCAGAATAGCAACCCGTTCCAGATCCCACTGTAGGAACCGTTGCATCCACTCCCGCGTGCCTTTGGTGATTGAGCGCGCCTTAGTGAACTGTGTGCGACAGCCATTACAGACGACACCGCCTTCAGGACTGAAAAAGGCTGGTTCTCCTAACTCCAAGCCGCAGCCAATACATTCTTGAAGCTGCGGTTCGTAACCGAGCAGTGCCATGAGCCGCAGCTCAAAAACACGGAGAGCAAAGTCAAAACGCTTGTCAGTTCCAAGGTCCAAAACTGTGACCAACAGCTGAAACAGATCCGGGTTGGGCTCCCCTTCTTCCAAGAACAGGTCCATTACTTCGGTCAAATACATGGCTGCTGCCATATCGTCAAGATCTTCACGCAGTTTTTGGTGAGAATAGATGATCTCCCCTTGGCTCAACGTATCCAACTGTCGACCCTTAAACAGCATGTAGCGACCGTGGGTGAACACCTGCGTCGGGCCTAGTAGACGATTACGCGGCCGCCGCACACCGCGAGCTGTAGCTGTCACTTTACCGTGATCTTTTGTGTAAAACGTCACGACCTTATCAGCTTCCCCCATATTCCGGGTTCGCAGAACAATGCCTTCCGTATTGTATACCACCAAGCGTCACCCTTCCCCAGAATCCTACCTCTGAACCAAAGTCGGCTCGATTCCTTGCTAACCCTTCTTGCCTCGAACCGCTGCAGAGGAAACGGTTCCTGTCTCAGGTTTGGATCTCGGGCCGGGGCAGCCCAAGATAGTCATAACCTGGGCCGGTAACCATCCGACCACGCGACGTTCGCTGGAGAAAACCCAACTGCATCAAATAAGGTTCATAGACATCTTCGATCGTAGCTGCTTCTTCCCCAATGGATGCCGCTAACGTATCAACGCCCACAGGACCCCCGGAGTACGTATAAATAATCGTTTCTAATAAGCGCCGATCCACGGGATCCAAACCGCGTCCGTCAATGTCAAACAGCGCCAGAGCATCGACGGCCGTCGGATGCGTAATACAGTTATCGGCATGAACTTGGGCA
>SLOZ01000278.1 GCA_007132255.1 Limnochordia bacterium
GCTCGCCGCGTTCTACTGTTAAAGTTCTGTAATTTTTTCCAGTATCCTCCTTCCGGCAGTCATTTTGGCACCTCTGTGGCAATGGTGTGTTGGGCGAGTAAGCTCGCGGCAGGATCGCAGCAAGCTTGTTCACCTGCCGCCACCGCCACCAAATGTCATCATTGAGAAGGAGCGGTTCGATGAACTTGTGGACGACACGAAACCGCCATTTCTCAAACCGGGGTTGGGTGCTGCACACTGCCGAGCAGGGCTGCTCGCGCTGCACCTGTAGCCATGGGAACACCAGCACAAATTCCCCGCCGATTGGCAGCAGCCAAAACAGCAAATGCCATGGCTTCCTTAGCATCCACGGGAACACCCAACGAATCGCTGGTGACAACTGGGAGCTTTGTGTAGTCCTGAATCAAATCCAACAGAAATGTATTTTTCGCACCACCGCCACCAACAATGATCCGCTGCAAATCGGTGTAAGGTAGAATGAAGCGCCGGTACTGCTGGGCAATACTCGCTGCCGTCAGCGCCGTGGCCGTAGCCAGCCAATCCGCCTCCGACAACGCTACCATCGCTACCATGGATTCCCCATACGCACTGCCAAAGACTTCGCGGCCGGTGCTCTTGGGCGGCTCCTGCGCAAAGTATTCATGCTGCAGCAGCATCTTCACCACATCCCAAGCCACGGTTCCACTGCGCGCCATCCGCCCGTCGTCATCAAAGGTCCTCTGGCCGCTGCTAAACCGCTGGACAAGACCATCGATGACCATATTAGCAGGGCCAGTGTCGAAGGCCACAGCTGGCACCGCTTTTGCGCCCGGACCCACAACCGTGACGTTACCAATACCGCCCAAGTTCTGGACTGCGGCTGTCTCCGGACCACCGCCAAACAGTAACTGGTCAAAGAACGGGACCACCGGGGCTCCCTGCCCCCCCAATGCCATATCAGCGCTGCGAAAATCGTGCACAACAGTCACACCCACACGATTGGCAAGCACCGCTGCGTTTCCCAACTGCAGTGTACCTTCGCCGGGAAGATGCTGAATGGTCTGGCCATGCATTCCCACAGCTGTTATTTGTTCGCGGCCGACACCGGCGGCCTGCAAAAGTTCTTCCACCGCTAGCGCATACAGGTGTGCCAAGCGAAAATGCCACCGGCAGATATCCTCTACGGTAGCGGTATCGTTGTGGCACAGTCTCAAGATCGACTGGCGTTCCGGAAGCGAAAAGCTGTGACTCACCATTTTTACCAGCGACACATCGGAGATATCGCTGCCGATCTGCACTAGGGCTGCATCAACACCATCCGCTGATGTTCCAGACATCAGTCCAATATAGAGCTCCATCGTCTTCACCTCAACATTTATGGAGAAATCTCTTCCAGAGAGCTGCGCAGTCGTTGAATGACCTGCTCATCACGGTCAAGATGGGGCCGAGCTAAGAAAAATGCTCCAGCCAAAGCCGGCAGCTCTGGTGGACCCACCAGACACCGAGGAGCTTCACTCAAAATTCGCTCGGTCAGAGGGCGGGTCAAAAGAGACCCACTGCGAAAACTACCACCAAGCCACGCGGCTCGACACGGCGAACCCAGTAGGTCAAGCTTCCTCAAAACAGCCGTGACCAGTCCACCCAACTGCTGTCCCGACGCTTCAAAGATAGCCAGGGATCGCTCGTGGCCGTCAGCAGCCAAGTGCGCCAAGCGCTGTGCCACACTGGCGATGCGTCCGCGGTCCAAAGGCTGTTGATACACAAATGGGATCAGATCATCCACGGTTTTTACCTGATAGTGTTCAAGAACCAATGCTCGCAGCTGCTCATCCTTGGTCTGCCGGCCATCTTCAGCCCGAAGCACGGCGGCGATGGCGGTCACTGCCATAGCAAACGCGCTGCCTTCGTCACCCAATATGTAGCCATAGCCACCGGCCCGCGCAGCACAACCGCTGGCTCCTCGACCAACGGCGATGGAACCCGTTCCCGATACTACAGCAGCTCCCGGCTCTCCCGCTAGGGCACCAAGCATACCTATGTAACCATCATCGGCCACGAGAACATGTCCCAAATGCGCCAACATCTGAGACAGTTGGTCCTGCTGCGCGGGGCGTCCAGCTCCGGACACACCGGCGGCGATAACCTCCACATCCGACCACGTCATGGAACCGCGGTCCAAGGCGGTGCCGCCAGCCGTCTTGATGTTAACCACAGCACGGTGGGGATCTACAGAAAAGTTGCACGCTCCAGCTTGACCATAACCTAAGGCGGTTCCGTCATCGCTGAAGATCACCGCCTTCACAGCTGTGCCACCGCCATCCACAGCCAATACGCTCATCTACGAATCACCTGCCTTTGATGTTGGGTGGAACCAAGAAACGCAGTACAATCTCGATCATCGCACGATCAATGCTTGCGATCAGCCACCGCTTGGCGGGTCTTCTCAATGGACCGCGTGGAGGTTTCATACTGCGCTAGGGCAGTCCCGATAAACAAAGCATCCACCGTACTCAACGCAGCGATTCTTGACGCCAAAGCTCCACTGCGGAAAATCGTTTCTTCCGACGATGTCAGAAGCACCAAATCAGCATACTGGGTTACGGAAGACTGAGGGTAATTGGTAATGGCCATGGTGTAAGCACCCGCCTCCTTGGCCGTTCGCAGCGACTCAATGATCTCCCAAGTTTCACCGGAATACGAGACGGCCACCGCCACATCAGCAGTGGTTAAGAGTGCCGCCATGGTTGTCTGCATATGAGAATCAGCTAAGGCCAAACAATTAAGACCAATGCGCATGAACTTCTGCTGCGCGTCCTGGGCCACAATGCCTGATGCTCCCAAGCCATAAAAGTGAATCTTCTTCGCTGCCGCCAACTTCTGAACGGCGATAGCAAGTTCATCGGCGTTGAGCGTCCGAATCGTGTCATTGAGAGCCTGAATGTTGGTATTGAAGATCTTATCGCGGATTTCCACCATGGAATCTCCCGGCTCCACAGCTCCATAAATCGTTTCCTGCTTCGTCGCCACATTCTGTGCCAGCCGGATCTTCAGTTCTTGAAACCCTTTGTACCCGATGCGTTTACAGAATTTGACCACGGTGGCATCACTGACCTGCGAACGTTTGGCCAGCGCAGTGATGGAAAGGTGCACGGTTTCTTCCGGGCGTTTTAGGATTTCTGTTGCTACCCGCTGTTCGGCAGGACGGAGGTTGGGATACATGCTCCGCAGGTGCAGTAGACAATCATTGATTCCCATGGACTTACACTCCTTGGTCAATCTGGATAATGCAAGAACGCCTGCCGTTCCTGCTCAAAACGCTCAGCCTGTTCCTGCCACTGGGCCAGCAGCGGCAAAACTGTCTGCTGTTTACTAATATACTGCCGCACCTGTTCAGTTCCTGCCAGCAGATCGAAGAAAAATTTACGCGACGACGGGGGCTCGAGAAACCGAAAATCAGGAAATAACTCGGAAATCGTCTGCACCACCAGCAGACCGGTGTGGACTGGCCGAAACCGGGCGGCATCCAAGACATGCAGCTGAACGCCACTGCACCACTGGCCTTCATATTTACTGGCAGCGGGGGTAAACGACGTCGCCCGGAACCAAACGCCAGGCAGTTCAAGCGCGTTCAAACGGCTCGCCAATGCTTGACCATCGATCCAGGGGGCCCCCAGCATTTGAAAGGGCAGTGTGGTTCCTCGACCTTCGGAAACATTCGTTCCTTCGATAAAACAGGTGCCGGGATAGACTAGAGCACTCTCGAAACTTGGCAAATTCGGCGATGGCGGTACCCATGGCAGCCCGGTCTGCGAAAACAGCATCCCGCGACGCCAGCCCTGCATCGGTATAACATGGACCTCGACGGCCAGTTGTTCGCGCTGACAAAAAAACTTGGCCAGTTCGCCGACGGTCATCCCGTGCCGCACCGGCATGGGATAGCCAACAAAAGACTGCAGGTCCTGATCCAAAATATTGCCTTCGACGACTGTGCCGCCTAACGGGTTCGGGCGATCCAGGATATACATGGGCAGGCCTTGTTCGCTGGCTGCCTGCATGACATACAAAAGCGTATAAATGTACGTATAGAAGCGGCTCCCAGCATCTTGAATATCAAACACCAATGCATCGAGATTCTGCAGCATGCTCTGGGTTGGCCTTTTTGTTTCGCCATAAAGACTGTGAACTTGGATGCCTGTACCTGGGTCCCGCTGTCCTTCGACCTTTTCGCCAGCCTGAGCATCACCGCGAACGCCGTGCTCCGGTCCAAACAAAGCAGCCAGCCGTCCGGCGCCATGGAGGATATCCATGGTGACTCCGCTGCGCACACTGATGCCACTGTGATTGGTCACCAAACCCAGACGTTTCTCTGGAATCTGTGCCAAATTGCCTGCCAATTGGTCTGCGCCCACATACAGCATTGCACTCCCACCTCTCCGTTACGTCTGGTGTTTTAACTCTGCGATGGCTGCGCTGACGCGACCTTCATGGGCCTGCAGTACAGCTTCAGCCTCAGCCAAGGTACAACTCGCTTCCTGCATAATAATGGCTTCTTTGATCTTCCATCCCGCCTGCCGCAGCAGGGAAGCTGCCTCGGTGACGGTGGCGCCAGTGGCATCGGCCACAATCCGCTCAGCACGGCGGCGTAACTTTTCGTTGGTCGGCAGCATGTCTACCATAAGATTACCGTACACCTTGCCCAGCTGAATCATGACAGCGGTGCTTAAGGTATTGAGAACCAGTTTCTGTGCTGTGCCAGCCTTCATGCGAGTTGACCCCGTGACAACTTCGGGTCCCACCACTGGTGCTACCGTGACATCAGCGCGACTGGCCAATGCTGATTGCGGATTACACGTGATGCCGATGGTGTGAACCCCTAAGCCAGAGGCCTCATCCAACGCCGCCAAGACATATGGCGTCCGGCCGCTGGCAGTAATTCCGACCAACACATCACCTGCCTGTGGCTTCTGGGCCAAGAAGTCCTGTCGGCCTGCTTCCGCATTATCTTCGGCTTGCTCAATGGGCCGAAACATAGCCTCTGAACCACCGGCCATGATAGCCTTCACCTGATCTTCATCCACATTGAACGTAGGGAGCAGCTCTGCGGCATCCAAGACCCCGAGCCGCCCACTGGTGCCCGATCCCATATAGAACATGCGTCCACCTCGACGTAGAGCGGCCGTGGCGATCTCCACGGCTTTGACCATTTGGGCCCGTTGTTCAGCCACGGCCGCAACAGCCTTTTGGTCTTCTTCATTCATCAAACGAATTAGATCATTAATCGGAAGCGTGTCAATATCTTGCGCAGCCTGATTGCGCTGTTCGGTTACGAGATTATCGAACCGTTCTTTACCTTCCACGTCCCCACCTCCTCCAGTTCCTTCCATAATTATTAGTTCGGTTTTTTAGTAAAAATTCCTTCCGATCATCCAAAGATAAGCGAAGACAATTTATCCAACAAAAAAATCATCAAAATTATTGACTTATATTTCTGACTTATCTTATAATTCGATCTATGGAGGTGCTTCTATGGTTGGCAAACGATTATTGACGCTTACAGCACTGTTTCTGGTCGGGTCTATGCCCGTTTTCGGACACCCCCCACCGGCGTCCTGGCAGGACCATACGTTCAGGGGAATTGTCCAGCAGACGGCAGACTGGGATTGCGGTCCTGCCGCCATCCAAACCATTCTGTCGCTGTTGGAATGGTCCCCGTTCGATTCAGGAAAACTGGATCCACCCATTCACATGGCTCAGCTGCAGGATATGTTCACCACCGCCGGCCTTTCATCTCAGGGGTTCCGCCTCCGTCCGAAGCACCTATGGCTGTATCTCGAGGGCTCGGATCCCATTCCCATGGTCGTTCATCTGCAGTGGCCCGAA
>SLOZ01000035.1 GCA_007132255.1 Limnochordia bacterium
CGATCAATATTCACAGAGTTAGGGCATTAACTCTTGGGGTAGAAACTGTAAGACCTGCATCAGCAGGCTAGTTTTGTGCGATCCCAGAATCCCCTGGCTTCAGCCATGGGGAGTATGTCAAAGAAACTCCCGATAACCGGATTTCGACATTCCTGTTGTTCGCTCCATACCGCTTTTAACGTCGATACCTACATTTCACAGATACAATGGACACCTCACCGTTTTCGACTTAGGCTTGGCAGTGGCGACGAAGCCCGAACCCCGGTAACTCCAGCGGATTCGGGCTTCTTTGCGTTCTTCAAAGGTGGGCAATGGAACACGTTATGGACTCCAAAACTTGGAGCAGCGCCGCTGCTGTATCCAGCGACGTGAAGCAGACGACACCGTTCTCCACGGCCTCCCGACGAATGCGGAAACCGTCTCGGGCCGGTTGGCGACCCTGGGTCAGCGTATTGATCACATACTGGGCCTGTCCGCCCCGGATGAGGTCTAACAGGTGCGGTTGATCTGCTCCGATCTTGTTTACCTTCACGGCTGGGATGCCTTCGGTTTGCAGCCGGTTAGCCGTTCCCTCGGTCGCCAATATATCAAAACCCAACTGATGGAACCGGCGGATAATGGGCAGCGCTTCGTCTTTGTCCTTGTCGGCAATGGTGCAGAGAACCCCGCCGTGCGTGGGCAGCGACATGCCGGAGGCCAGCAGGCCTTTATAAAGGGCTTTTTCCAGCGTAGAATCTCGGCCCATGACCTCACCGGTGGACTTCATCTCAGGTCCCAAGGATATGTCTACGCTGCGCAGCTTAGCAAAGGAAAACACAGGAACTTTCACGGCAATCCACTGCGGTTCCGGGTGGCAGCCCGTGGTATACCCTAAATCGACTAGACGCTGACCAAGGATCACCTTAGCCGCAAGATCGGCCATGGGAATACCCGTGATCTTACTGAGAAACGGAACCGTGCGACTAGACCGCGGATTGGCCTCCAGAACGAATAGTTCATCGTTGTGGATAACGAACTGGATATTCAATAAACCTACGATACCTAGGCCTCTGGCTAGAGCCACGGTTTGATCAATTAACTGGTCTTTCATGCTCTGCGCAATGGTCTGGGGAGGGTACACCGCAATAGAATCACCGGAGTGAACGCCGGCCCGTTCAATGTGCTCCATAATCCCGGGAATGTACACCGTCTCACCGTCACACACCGCATCCACTTCAAACTCTTTGCCTAACAGGTAGCGGTCAATCAACACGGGGTGGTCGGGATTGACGCGCACGGCACTTTCCATGTAGCGCAGCAGATCCTCCGCATGGTAGACGATTTCCATGGCACGACCACCTAGTACATAGGATGGGCGTACAAGCACGGGATAACCAATCTCGTTGGCGATATGCACTGCTTCTTGGGCCGAGCGAGCCGTCCGCCCCAATGGCTGCGGGATGACCAGGCTTCGCAGCAGCTCCTCAAACTTATCTCGGCTTTCGGCGCGATCCATGTCCTCCAACGATGTTCCCAAAATGGTTACGCCTCGCCGCTCCAGATCCCGAGCCAGATTCAGCGCCGTTTGGCCGCCAAACTGCACCAGAACTCCCTGCGGTCGTTCGTGGCGAATCACATGCATCACATCTTCGACGGTCAATGGCTCAAAGTACAGTTTGTCTGAGATACTGAAGTCGGTGGACACCGTCTCTGGGTTGTTGTTGACGATAATCGCTTCGTAGCCAGCTTCACGGATCGATTTGACCGCGTGGACCGTGGCATAGTCAAACTCCACGCCCTGGCCGATGCGAATCGGTCCTGAGCCCAAGACCAAGACACTAGATCGCTCACTGACAAGGGATTCCTGTTCTTCTTCGTAAGTTCCGTAGTAGTAGGGTGTCTCAGACGCAAACTCAGCGGCACAGGTATCCACCATTTTGTAGACAGGAAGAATTCCTTGCTCCTGCCGGAAATTCTCCACAGCTTCCTCAGTCCATCCCCAGCGGCGAGCTATGACCGTATCCGGAAGACCCATGCGCTTTGCTTCCTGGAGAAATTCGTTGTCACCTGCGTGATCCTGTAGATCCAGCTCCATTTGGACCGATCCTTGGATCTTCCAAAGGAAGAACGGGTCCACCTGGCTGAGGCCATGAACAGTCTCCACCGACATGCCTCGCCGAAACCCCTCGCCGATACAAAACAACCGCTGGTCATGGGCGGTAGCGATGTTTTGCAGCAAGTCTTCATCATCCAAAGCTTCCAGCGAAGTCAGCAAAAAGGAGTCTACATTCTCTTCTAACGACCGCACAGCCTTTAGCATGGACTCTTCAAAATTCCGGCCCATGGCCATGACCTCGCCTGTGGCTTTCATCTGCGTACCCAGTTTGCGATTAGCCGCGGCAAACTTGGCAAACGGCCAGCAGGGTATTTTGCTGACCACATAGTCGATGGCCGGTTCAAAACTGGCATACGTGGTACCGGTAATGGGGTTCTTTAGTTCATCCAATGTGTAGCCAACGGCAATCTTAGCGGCAATTTTGGCGATAGGATAGCCGGTGGCCTTGGATGCCAGAGCCGACGAACGGCTGACTCGGGGGTTGACTTCAATCACATAATACTGGTAGCTGTGGGGATCTAGAGCAAACTGGATATTGCAGCCGCCTTCAATGCCCAGAGCTCGGATGATCCCCAGGGACGCGTTGCGCAGCATCTGGTACTCCTTGTCCGAAAGCGTCTGCACCGGGGCCACCACGATGGAATCGCCGGTATGCACACCTACGGGATCGAAATTTTCCATGCTGCACACCACAATGGCATTGTTGTTGCGGTCCCGCATCACTTCGTATTCGATTTCTTTGTAACCAGCGATGCTTTTTTCGATCAGGCACTGCCCGATGGGACTGTATTTGAGGCCACTGGCCACAATCTCCCGTAACTGCTCGTCATCATCGACCAAACCGCCGCCGGTCCCGCCTAGTGTATAGGCAGGACGTACAATGATAGGATACCCTACCTCGGCTACGAACTCTGCGGCCGCCGCCAACGTCGTCACGATCGCGCTTGCCGGAATCGGTTCCTGCAGACGATTCATCAGTGACCGAAATTCCTCCCGGTCTTCTGCCTGGGTGATCGACGTCAACTTCGTGCCCAATAGCTCGACCCCATATTCCTTTAACACGCCGGCTTCTTCCAACTGCATGGCCAAATTGAGGCCGGTCTGGCCGCCCAGCGTCGGCAGTAACCCATCTGGTCGTTCTTTGCGAATAATGCTCGCTACGAAATCCAAAGTTAAAGGCTCCATGTATACACGGTCGGCTACCGCTTGGTCTGTCATGATCGTAGCCGGGTTCGAGTTGACTAAGACCACCTCATAGCCTTCCTCTCGCAGAGCTTGGCAGGCTTGTGTCCCTGCATAGTCAAACTCCGCTGCTTGGCCGATGACAATGGGTCCCGAGCCTATGACAAGGATTTTCCGAATATCAGAGCGCTTTGGCATTGGTTTCCCCTTTCCATGCTGCAACACCGTCAAGAAAACGGCCAAATAAGTCTTGTGAGTCCATTGGTCCCGGCGAAGCTTCTGGATGGAACTGGACACCAAAAGCCGGCCAGGCGCTGTGTTCAATGCCTTCCATAGTCCCATCATTTACAGACACATGGGTGATCGCAAGTCCCGTGTCCGCTAGAGAATTCGGGAGCACGGTGTAGCCGTGATTTTGCGATGTTATCAGCACGCGATTGTCCGCCAAACAGCGTACCGGATGATTGGAGCCACGATGGCCAAACTTCAATGGCTCTGTCTGCGCGCCGCAGGCGAGAGCTAGCAATTGGTACCCCATACAGATCCCGAACAAGGGAACCTTCCCTAGGAGTCCTTGAATCATCGGTATCGCTGAAGGAACCTGTCTTGGGTCGCCCGGACCATTGGAAAGCAAAACGCCATCGGGGGCATCCTTGAGGATATCCTCAGCGGAGACGTCATAGGGGTAGACCATCACGCGGCATCCACTGGCAACCAAATCCCTGAGAATGCCGCGTTTGAGCCCGAAATCCACCAAGGCAATCCGCAGACCCTGTCCTGGAACCAAGTACGGCTGCTCACAGGAAACCTTGGCCACGGGATACTGCACCTTTTGGGAGGCCTTCAGATCCTCCACCACACGTTGGATATCCGCATCCGGCCCGCACATGCGCCCGAGGAGCGTTCCATGACTGCGGATACTTCGCGTTAAACGTCGTGTGTCGATACCTTCCAAACCCGGTATGCTGTGGCGTTGGAGCATCTCATCGAGCGAGTACCTGCTGCGCCAATTACTGGGATGGCGCTGTGCTTCCTTGACAACAAAACCGTTGAGATAAGGTTTGTTGGCTTCATCGTCTTCCAGATTCAGCCCATAACTGCCAACCAGTGGATAGGTCATGACTACGATCTGGCCGCAGTACGAAGGATCTGTCAGTACCTCCTGGTAACCTGTCATGCCGGTGCCAAAGACCACTTCACCTTGAGACTCTTCTGAATGACCGAACGCCCAGCCGGAAAACACCTCGCCGGTCTCCAAAATCAACTGTCGTTTTGCTCGTGTCTGCAATCTTCCCATCCCTTTCTGGTTCGGGCACAAAAAATGCACCCAGTGATTACGGGTGCATGAAAGGAGAGGTCGCCGCTGGCGGCACAGTACATGCGCGCAGCCGACGTCCTCACGAATCCACCCTTTTAAGTCTCACTGTACTTGTTTAAAGGAGGTCTATGTCTCTAATCCTGAGCAGGCGTGCTGGTTCGTGGCCGCAGGCGTGCTCCAGTCGTCAGCAGCGTGTGCTAGCGGCTCGTTAATGAGAACCGGAAATCGCAGCGGTCACAGCCGTTGGCGATTGTCGCTGTACGCTGAAGTTTCACACCCATAGCCGGAAACATCACATAATCCAAGCTGCAGGCATATTTGGCCAACTGAGGCGCATCGTGTTTGTGCAAAAACTTGACCACTCCACATTCGAGATAATCGATTCCCCAAGTTGCCGTGTCATTCGCTGTGTCATTCGCTGTGTCGTTCACCATGTCATTCTTGGTTACTACGGCAAAAACAAAGTCATCCCTATATCTGCGCTTCTGGGACTTCACCGCGCTGCGGTGCATGATTGTTCGAAACAACGGGCTCATCCAAACTCTTCCCATCAACCGGAGCATCCACCCCGGATAACGGTGCACAAAGTCCTCTGTTATGTCGTCAAACACCTGCTTAAACTCCTCTTGAGTCATGCCTTCTTGATGCGCTGATCGATACAATGCCAGCGTACCCGCAGCGTTGATCACAGTCATCGTAAAGGGGTTTCGCGGTCCGCCGATGTAAGGGATATGCGGAACCAGTCGACTGAACTCTTTGTCGGCTTCGATGACCAAACGATCAGCCCGTTCGGGCTCAAATCGTGCCCGGATGACCTTGTTACCAGAACGCATCAGCATCCGATATACCAACCAAGCTAGGCGTTGGTTGAATGCAACTATACCTGTACCGGCAGTCATGTGACTGAGCCTCCTTTGTACCTCCAAGAATGTTCCTAGCGGCCCTGTTTCACAAAGAACAATGCGTGGCATACGACCGAGCTCGAAGCTCCTTTTAGCAGGCATTTCTCTAAGCCGAACTGCCAGCTTTGGGCGTTGGAAACCGGCTGAGAAACAGATCTGCTTGGCGCCCCGCGTCATGAGATTGGTAACTGGACATTAGTGGAACTAACACCAGTTCAAAAAGCCGGTTTGCAGGCTTTTCACCAAACGCCGCGAGATGCCCCTGCCTTCAGGTATGGGGAGGAAAGCGGCGGCGGGCGTTAGCCCGCTATTCCTTTCTTGTCGTATTGCCAACCCGAG
>SLOZ01000478.1 GCA_007132255.1 Limnochordia bacterium
CTAGGAAGGTGTTGATTTTCTCTGTTCCGACTGAGATTTTCCGTCGTTGTGGCCGGAGAAATCCCTGGTAGAGGGATTTCTCTCCTCTTGTTTTGCGGTCCAATGATCACATTATCAACACGTTCCTAGGCGTTCACATCAAGAGGAATCGTCTGAGGCTCCGGTGCCAACCGCGAAATCCCGTAACCTGGAACTTCTGTGACCATCACGGAAACGAGATCCTAGTAAAACACCATTCTGAAGAGGACTCGGAATGGGCTTGTTTCCCAGCAGCCCCGTTTCACAAAGAACAATGTGTGGTATCCGATCGGGCTCGACACGCCTTTTAGCAGGCGTTTTTCCGAGCTGAACCGGCAAACTCGGGCGTTGAAGCACGTCGATGAAACAGGCCTGCTAGGTGTGCTTCAAAGGCGAAATGGTCCCAGCGAAGGCACCTATCGTGTCTTGCAGTGCACTTCAAGCTAAGGGGAGGACGACTGTTGTGAAGCGACTTTGGACCGAAAACGAAGATGCGGCTCTGCTTCGGACCCAGGAGAATGGCAGGGATTTCACCCACACCGATACTTGGCGCGTGTTTCGCATTCAATCGGAGATCGTGAATGGATTTGAGCAGCTTTCCAAAGTGGGGAAGGCCTGCACCGTCTTTGGCTCAGCTCGCACTCCAGAGGATCATCCGTATTATGCACTGGCTCGGGATACCGGGAAAGCCTTGGCTCAACGTGACATCGCAGTTATCACCGGTGGTGGGCCTGGCATTATGCAGGCGGCTAATGAAGGCGCCCATGCCGCTGGTGGCCTTTCCATTGGCTGCAACATTGAGCTGCCCCATGAGCAAAAGGCTAATCCATATTTGGACATCGATATTGACTTTCGCTATTTTTTCGTGCGCAAGCTGATGCTGGTCAAGTATTCCATAGGATTTGTGATTATGCCCGGTGGGTTTGGCACCATGGACGAGCTGTTCGAAGCGTTAACCTTAGCTCAGACCGGTAAGATTGCAGCGTTTCCCATTGTACTTATGGGTCGTGAGTATTGGAGTGGGCTTTTGCAGTGGCTGAAGTCCGCCATGGAAGGCCAGGGCATGATTTCACCGGTGGACCTGGATTTATTGATGGTCACAGACGACCCGGACGAGGCCGCTGAACACATTGTGGGGTCCTAACGAGTACCCTGCGTCCTAAGGTGGTTAGGACCAAAGACAGGCCGTGCCTAGGTACAGCCTGTTTTTTCTGTTTTTATCAACCAGCAGCAGGACTTTGTGCTTCGATGGTTAACTATAATCGGTAGGAGATCTTCGTCCTATTTGATGTAAGGTGAGGTGGTTACAGCAGGCATGGACATTTTATGGAAGCACCATTTGACCGCGGCTGCCCTAGTGGCAGTGGTGGCATTGACACCGCTGCCCGTTAACGCTAGCATCGTTATGCAGGGACACAGCGGTGGTCACGTTGAAGAGCTGCAGTCGCATTTGAACCGGTTGGGCTTTTTGAGTGAGAATCCGGATGGCATGTTTGGCCCGGCAACGAAGGTTGCGGTCCAAGCGTTTCAAAAAGTCGAGAGTTTGCCTGCAGACGGTGTTGTGGGACCGGAAACCTTGGCAGCTTTGGAACACTCTGTCGAAAAAGCAGAATCGTCTTCCGAAGCACCGGAACCCAGGCAGCCGATTGATTTTTCTGAGCATGAGCTGCTGCGCCGTGGTGCCCGTAATTCTTCAGTGACTGTACTGCAGGAAGCATTGGTCACCTTAGGGCATCTTGAGGCGCAACCCAATGGAGTCTTCGGGCCGCAGACGGAAAGAGCAGTCAAAGCGTTCCAGAACTCGGCGGGAACTAGCGCTGACGGCATTGTGGGGCAGACGACTTGGTCGGCCTTGGCCACAGCATTGGAGGGTCAAAGGCCATCGCCGGTGGAGATTGTTGCGGTATCGGTTCGCTCGGAAAGCCAAACTCTGCAAACAGTAGAGGAATCTGGTACGGAGAGCGTGGCTTTTGAACCGTCGGAACAGGCTTTGGTTCGTCGGGGTGATCGCAGTGCGTCTGTCCAACGACTCCAGGAGCTTTTGGTGGCCTTAGGTCATCTAGACGCGGAACCTAACGGGGTGTTTGGTCCCCAGACAGAGACCGCTGTTAAGGCCTTTCAGCGTTCGGTGGGTGAACGCGCTGATGGTATGGCAGGTCAACAGACGTGGACCGCTTTGGCATCGGCTGTGGAGTCTGCATTGACGGAGACAACAGTCACCGCAGCAGAACCTAGTGTTGTTCCGGAAGCCACTGCAGCCACAGTATCTCCCGAGGGAAGCTTGGTTCGCCGGGGGCAGCGCGGCGAGACCGTGCGGCAGCTGCAGACAGTGCTGGTGGAACTGGGTCTGCTGCAGGCCACGCCCAATGGGGTTTTTGGTCCCCAGACCGAAACTGCTGTTCGTCAGGCACAAGCATGGCTGGGCCTCCGGGCTGATGGCATCGCCGGACCGGCCACCTGGGCAGCACTGAATGAGCGCCTCCAAGTTCTCCAACAGGAGCAGAAAGCTTTGGCAGCGCTCCCGACACTAAACGAAACTGTTAGGCAAGGCGATCGCGGCGAGCAGGTGTCGATGATCCAAGAACGACTGATCGCATTAAACTTCCTTCAGGGTTCTGTGGACGGTGTATTCGGTCCAGGAACTCGCCAGGCAGTTCAAAGCTTTCAGCGATCAGCGGGCTTGACACCTGACGGAGTGATGGGCCAGAAGACATGGGAAGCATTGGCAGCCAGTCGTCCTGGTCAGTACATCCCTGTGGTTGTCGAGGATATGCATTGGCGTGATGTTCAGCGGATTTTTGCGGTAGGCGACGTGGTCACCTTAGAAGACGTAGAAACGGGTTTGACATGGCGAGTTAAGCGGCTTTATGGTTCGAACCACGCTGATATCGAACCATTGACCGCCGCAGATACAGCTGTAATGCGGCAGGTTTATGGTGGGTCATGGAGTTGGGAGCGGCGTGCTGTCATCGTTAAGATCGGAGACCGTTTGGTGGCTGCGTCCATCAATGGCTTTCCTCATGGTGGTTCTAACATACGGAACAATAACTTTCCTGGTCACGTTTGCATGCATTTTCGAGGCAGTCAGCTGCATGTGACTGGGCGCAGTGACCCTGATCATCAAGCTATGATCCAGCGATCAAAGCAGGCCACTCCCAGCAGTATTCAAGTTCGTTGAGCTTGGCTGGCAGCGGAATTTAAACAGAACAAAAAGGGCGCCGCGGCACTACCCAGAAAAGGGTACGCCGCAGGCGCCTTTTGGCTGTATTGGAGGGGTCAGAAAACCAGAATTCTACTGGGCTTTGCGCAAAGTGGAATCGGAGCCTCTGCGAGGAACCAAAAACGGACTATCTGGTCGCGCTTCGATCTGCTGCCGGAGAGCATCTTCATCAACCAACTCCCATATGCCCAAAGGATAGAGCAGCCGCGCCGCTTCTTGGAAGTAGTCGGGCTTCCTATTGTAAACGTCGGCATGGATACGCAGAGAGGGCCAAGGGTCAGCAAGGCTTATCAGTTCTACGACATTGTAGGCAATTTCCACAGGTGTTCCGACACGAACGATCGTATAGAGTTCCTCTACATGACGATTGTGCATGCGGATGCAGCCAAGGCTGACTGTTCGACCAATGGAACTCGGAGCATTGGTACCGTGAATACCGTAGCCTGGCCACTCAAGACCGATCCAGACACTGCCCACTGGATTATCTGGACCTGGTGGAACAGGTTCAAGTCCCAATTCACCCCAGTTCGGCGGATAATATACCGGGTTTTCGACGCGGTTCTTCACGGTGGTGATTCCGACCGGGGTCGGGGCTGACGTGGCACCGATCGCCACAGGAAATTCTCTCTTAAGGATCCCATGCTCGTAAACACGGAGTGTGTGGCCGGGCAAATTGACCACCACTCGTAGACCGGATATCTGTGCACTGGTCTGGGTCGCAGCTATGAGCGTTAGGAACAGCATTACCATAAGAGCAGCCATGGTTCTAGCGTACGTGTTGTTGGATCGCATGATCGTCACCGCCTGTGCATAAATTTTTCAGAATTTCCTTGCAGTGCTAACAGTATTCCATACTAAGGATGGAAACTCCTTCAACTGTAAGAAATTCACGGTGTACGGCAGGAATTGGCATTTCGTGGTGCGAACGATATAGGGATACTTCCGGTTTCGACCATAAAGGAGTTGGCTATGAACACATCGGCGATTGAAGCTATTCGCAGCAGCATTTCGCAGGTCATTGTTGGCAAGGATGACGTTGTTGATCTGCTGTTAACCTCGTTGTTGGCCCAAGGCCATGTTTTGATTGATGACGTACCAGGTATGGGTAAGACGAAGTTGGCCAATGCATTGGCTCGCAGTATCGGTACCAAGTTTCGGCGCATCCAATTCACACCAGATCTTCAGCCGGCAGATATCACCGGCATTTTTTACTATAACCAAAAACAGGGAGATTTTGTGTTCCGCGCCGGTCCTCTGCACACCAACATCCTCTTGGCCGACGAGATTAACCGCGCCGTACCCCGCACGCAGTCCAGTCTGCTTGAGGCCATGGAAGAACGGCAGATAACCGTGGAAGGGGAGGCGTTTCCCCTGGAGCTGCCCTTCATGGTCATCGCTACGCAGAATCCGGTGGAATCCGAAGGGACCTTTCCGCTTCCCGAAGCCCAATTAGATCGTTTCCTGATGAAGGTTGCCATGGGGTATCCTAACGAAGCCGAAGAGATGGAGATTTTGAAGCGGTTTAAAGAAGTGGACCCACTGCAGACCGTGGAGCCCGTTGTGGAGCCAGAGGATCTTTTGGAACTGCAGCGGCAGGCCAAGGCTGTCAAAGTCACACCGGCTATCATGGCGTATATGGTGCGCTTGTCGGCAGCCACTCGGGCTAACCAGCACTTGGCATTGGGCTTAAGCCCGCGGGGAACGCTAGCCTTGATGCGGGCTAGCGCCGCGTATGCTTTGGTGAAACAGCGCGATTATGTGCTCCCCGATGATGCCCAGTATCTCTTTCCCTACGTTGCCGGACATCGTTTGATGCTGCGGCCGGAGAGCGCTGTCCAAGATTACGATATCGCCGGTGTTGTCCAGGATGTTCTGCAGCACGTGGAAGTCCCAGTGGAAGGGGAAACTTATGAGCTCTGGGATTAAGGTCTTTCTAACGATCAGCGTGATCGCGGCGCTCTATGCCGGCTCGCAGGGACAAGGGTTGGCACTATTCGCCAGTGTTCTCATCATAACCGCCGTTTTCCTGGCGTATTTCTGGAATCTCTATGCCTTTGCCCGTTTAAATGTTCATCGTCGGATCAGCCGGCGCCGGGCTGAGTTCGGGCAAGAGGTTCACTATGAGTTGGATATCGTCAATGATAAGATCCTGCCCCTACTTTGGCTGCGCATCAATGATCGGGTTCCCGAGGAAGCACAGTTTGTGAATTCGAAGGTGATTCGCCGGGTCTTGGGAAGCCAGTTTTTTCTATTCAGTGATGTTTTCAGCCTCCGTTGGTACCAACGGGCCACTCGCCGCTACACCTTTACTCCAAGCCAGCGCGGCTACTACGAGTTTGGACCGGCCACCATCTACCATGCCGGTGCTTTTGGTTTGTTCGAGAACACCAGTCAAGAGCTCTTGGAGCCAGCCGATCTCATTGTGTATCCCAAAATTCTCCCGCTGCGGGACATGGGCTTAGATTACCATCAATTGTTCGGCCGCAGACCCCGGGAAGGATGGATACACACGGATCCGCTGAATGTAATGGGTGTCCGCCCCTACCAGACCACGGACAGTATTAAGGCCATCAATTGGAAGGCCTC
>SLOZ01000056.1 GCA_007132255.1 Limnochordia bacterium
ATCATCGGGGAACACGGCAGCATGGCCGACAGTCTCGTATTCCACCAGCATATCGGCCAGATAATAGTCCATAACCCAGAGACGGTCCCAATCCAGATGGGCAGCGTCCACCTGCAGCGCGGTGTCCCCGCTGTGCTGCGGCCAGAAGAAGATGGCAGCCTCGCGATTGCGCTCTGGGCACACAACCGCATTGCCCCAACTTAACAGGGCACAGAACGGCTGGCCCATGCCCAGCCAAGCCTCGCGCAGCTTGAAGAGCTCGGCCTCGTCAGTGATACCGTCCACAGCATCCACATACGGCTGCAGGGAGGCCATGGTTCGTCCCACCAAGTGCTGGGCACACCAATAATCCACTTGGGCCAAATTCTGCTGCAGTTCCTGCAAAAACATTGGCCACAATTCTGCGGCTGCCAGCCGCTCTTGGCAGCCACTGATCTCATGGTCCTCGGCCAAAGAATCCTGCAGGCAATCCCAGCGTTCCGCAGGATGGAACTCCGGCTGCAGAACATAGGCCAAATACTCATAGGCGTCCTCCGTGAAGTACCGCTGCCGAAAGTTCCAGCGGCTGTGACTGCCTGGGCCCGGTTCAAAGGGAAGTATAGCAGCGTGAAGCAGCTGCATGAGGCGAACCAAATCAATCTGCAGCGTCTCTTTTCCCACCTGCCAGACACTGGGGCCTTCCGGCTGCAGTGCCTGCAGAGTGACCGAGTTCAACAAGCCGTATTTGCGGATAAACCAGCGATAGTAGTCCGGTGTTGTGTGGTGCAGGATCAACGGCATCGTGCTCCTTCCATCATTGCGGCGGTTGTCCGCCGGTTATTCTTCACTGGATGCACAGGCCCGTGTGCGCCGGGGCCGGATACAGTTGCGCCCTTCCCGTTTGGCACGGTAGAGCCAGGTGTCCGCTTCATCCACAAACTCCTCTAAACTCTGGCCGCTGTATTCGGCAATGCCACCGCTGATGGTGACGCTGATACCCTCGGTAAACGATTCGCCTTCCACTGCATGGCGGATGCGTTCAGCCACCACGACGGCCTTCTCCAAGGTGGTGTCGGGCAGAACCGCCAAGAACTCCTCACCGCCGTAGCGGCCCACCAAATCTACTTCCCGCACCGTTTTTTTGATGATCTGCGCACATTGGTGCAAAACGGAGTCACCGGTCACGTGACCATAGGTATCGTTGATCCGCTTGAAATGATCAATATCCAGCATAACAATGCAGAGCTTTGTCCGATGCCGTTTCCACCGCTGCAGTTCGCCGGCCAAGCGCTTCAGCAGAACCTTGCGGTTGGACACCTGGGTCAGCTCATCAATCTCGGCCATTTCAATCAGCATCTTGTTTTGGCGACGCAGTTGCTCTTCCATATTCTTCTGCGCTGTGATGTCAAAGACGATGCCGCAGACCAGCTGTGGTGTCCCATCGGGCTGCCACTGTGTCACCACGCCCCGGTCATAGTACCATTTCCACGTTCCGTCTTTGGCAGCAATCCGGTATTGTACTTCATAGGCGGAAGCTTCACCCCGCAGATGGTCGGTCATATTCTGCATAACCTGCTCATAGTCCTCGGGATGCAATTTTTCCGTAAAGAATTGATACTTCACGGGCTGGTCTACGTCGTCGCAGGCATAGCCCAGAGTGGTTAATTTGGCCGCGTTGAAGTAGACCTCGTTGCGGTCGATCCGGTATTCCCAGCGGCCCAAGTTGTCGATCCATGGGAATCGGAGGTGTTCTTGTTCATCCCGCTCGCGGCGCAGTCGCTCCAGCTCTTGTTCGAGCTGGTCAACCCGTTGCCGCAGCTGTTCCTCCTGCGACAGAATCCTGGTCATAGCATCCTCTCCTCCATCCCTGGTCTGGTTGGTTGAGCTGCATTTAAATCGATACCAGCAATAAGCTGCAGCACTCCGTTATGGCCGTCAGCAGCCTAGGATCGGGGCAGCAATCAGCGAAGCTTCAGCGGCAGTGACGCCATCGACCTCAAAGACGACTAGATCATTGGTGCCAACCTGCAGAATCGGTGCGGGGAGATACAAGGTCTGCTGGGGCCCGGCTTCGTTCCAGTAGCGCCCGAGATTGAAACCGTTCACAAAGCAGATCCCTTTTTTCAATTTGGGCAAATGGACAAAGGTGTCCGCTGGTGCTTCGATGGTGAAACGCCCTCGCAAGAAGCCTGGAACCGCCTGCTCAGGGGATTCTGTCCAGGGAATGGCTGTGAGATCATCCAGGGGCAGCGGGAAGATGGTCCAGTCGAAGAGAAACTGACCCGCCAACTGAACACCATGGGTGATGCCTTTGCGGTCGGCCAAGTGCGGTCCATAGTTGACCCGACCCATATTCTCCACCAGGATATCCAACTGTGCACCCTGCTCCGGAATGGCCAGCGGCAGTGAAGCCTTATCCATGTTGCGATCCAAGATCCCCTGCAGCACCCCATCCAAAAACACATGCGCTCGGTCGTGCAGCCCAAAAATGCGCAGCGGTTCGACGGCTCGCGGTCCACTGACATAGGTGCGGTAGAGGATAAAGCCATAGTTTTGATCCAGCAATTCCATGGACACCGGCGCCGCACGCTGGTATTGCTGGGCCAGTGTAGGCAGCGCCTGCCACAGCGAAGCACTCTGTTCGAAGCGAACGTCGCCAAAGGCGCAAGGGGGCTTGGACGCTGGCGGTGAGACCTGCGCTGAATGCCCATGTCGGGTCAAGACCTTTTTGATTGCGTCATACTTGTCCGTCAACCCGCCGGCTTCGTCGATGGGTGCGTGCGAATCATAGCTGCTGATGGTTGGCTCATAGGTATCGAAGCAGTTCGCACCGTTGAGAAAACCGAAGTTGGTGCCGCCGTGAAACATGTAGAAGTTGATCGATGCTCCCAAGCCGAGCATACGGTCCACGGTAGCGGCCACATCCTCCGCCGGACGAGTATGGTGTTCTTCACCCCAATGGTCAAACCAACCGTTCCAGAATTCCATACACATCAGCGGCAGATCGGCTTGGTATTCCTGCAGTTTGGCGAAGTTCTCGTCGGGTTTGGATCCAAAATTCACGGTCTTGAAAACATCCGGCAGTGTGCCGCCCTGCAGCATCCAGTCAGTGCCGCCGTCGGATGTGAACAGTGGCACGTCGATGCCTCTCCGTTCCAAGTCTTCCTGCAGCCAGCGCAGGTACCCCTGGTCGTTACCATAGCTGCCATATTCATTTTCTATTTGGATGGCTAAGATCGGTCCACCGTGCGTGGACTGCAGCGGAACCAAGCGGGGAATCAACTCGTCATAAAAACGCTCCACAGCGTCCAAATAGGGCTGGTAGCTGCAGCGCAGCTGCATGTTGCCATCTTTGAGCAGCCATGCCGGCAAGCCACCCATGTCCCACTCTGAGCAGATATAAGGGCCGGGCCGCACCAAAACATGTAGTTCCAATTCAGCGGCCAACCGGATGAAGGCCTCCAGATCATACATCCCTGAGAACACAAAGTCTCCCGGACGCGGCTCGTGGACATTCCAGGCCACATAGGTCTCCAAGGTGTTCAGACCCGCCGCCTTCAGTTTCAGCAGACGATCTCGCCAATATTCCGGCACCACCCGGAAGTAGTGAATAGCCCCGGCTAGCAGGGTCAGCGGCTTGTTATTCAACCAGAACTGTTTGTCATGCATCTCCAAACGCTGCATCGTTCGACCCCCTATCTTCATTGAATCATTCGTTATTCGTGATCGCTTCCGTATCTGGATACAGGCAGTCTCTGTGACCTGTCCTATACTCATTCCCGGTCCACACCAAAAACACCTGCGACGAACAGCAGCGAACTGCCAATATAGGACAAAAAGACCCTCTGCAGTACCGGAATTCGGCGCTGCAGGGGGTCTGATGCAGAGACATCGATAGCGTGTTCAGCTCTTGCTGGGCTTGTAGGAACTGCGCAGCGAGACGGTGCGGGTAAACACCAGCTTGTCCGCTGTGGAATCCGTATCTTCAATGAAGTAACCGTTGCGCAGGAACTGCATCTGGTTTTTACCAGCCGCCAGCATCTCCTTGGTTCCCGGTTCGGTCAAGGCATTGGCCATGACCTGGAGCGAATCGGGATTCAGCGTTTCCAGCAGTTTCTCCTCATCAGGCTGCTCGCTGAACATCGGCTCATAGAGGCGTACCTCACAGGGAACAGCCTCTGAGGCCTCCACCCAATGAATGGTGCCTTTGGGCTTGCGGCCATCGAAACCGGCTCCAGATTTGGTGTCCGGATCATAGCTGCAGCGCAGTTCAACCACCTCACCATTGGCGTCCTTGATGACGTCATCACAGCGGATGAAGTAACCGCCCTTCAAACGCACTTCGACACCGGGTGCGAGCCGCTTGAATTTCTTCGGTGGGTTTTCCGCAAAGTCTGCCCGTTCAATGTAGATCTCAGGACCGAAGGGTACCTGGCGAGTACCGAAGGATTCATCTTTGGGATGGTTCTCAATCTCGAGCATTTCCACATCGTCTTTGTTGGTAATGACCACCTTCAGCGGATCCAAGACCGTCATCACACAAGGTACCTTGTCTTGAAGATCCTGGCGAACGAAGTACTCCAGCATGGCCACATCCACAGTGGCTTCCCATTTGGGAATACCGATTTCCTGCAGAAAGCCAAAGATGGCTTCGGTGGTGTAGCCGCGGCGGCGCATGCCTTTCAATGTCGGCAGACGCGGATCATCCCAACCGCTGACGACACCTTCGGCCACCAACGTCCGCAGGTAACGTTTGCTGGTGACCACACCGGTGATATTCAAGCGGCCAAACTCGATCTGGCGGGGAATGTTCCCAGGAAGATCCAAGGAGTTTAGGACCCACTCATACAGCGGCCGGTTGTTGACAAACTCGTTTGAACACAGCGAATGGGTGACCCCTTCGATATAGTCCTGCAGTGGGTGGGCGTAATCATACATCGGATAGACGCACCATTCGTCGCCACTGCGATAGTGGTGATGCTTAACAATGCGGTACAAAACAGGATCGCGCAAATTCATATTCGGGCTGGTCATATCGATCTTAGCCCTTAAGGTTTTGGCACCATTGGGGAACTCACCATCCCGCATGCGCAAAAACAGGTCCAAGTTTTCTTCGATGCTGCGCTGGCGGAAGGGGCTGTTCGTCCCAGGACTGGTCAGCGTTCCGCGGTACTCCCGCAGTTGGTCGCCGGAGAGATCGCAGACAAACGCTCGGCCCTTCTTGATCAAGTCCACGGCATAGTCGAAGAGCTGCGGGAAATAGTCCGAGCCAAAAACCGGTTCACCGCCGTAGTCCACACCGAGCCAATCCACATCCGCTACAATGGCCTCGACATAGTGCATGTCTTCCTTGGCAGGATTGGTATCATCCATGCGCAGGTTGAATTTGCCGTTGAAAGCCTGGGTCATGGACCAAGAAATATTGATGGCGTAGGCGCTGCCGATATGCAGATAGCCATTAGGCTCAGGCGGAAAGCGCGTTACGACGTGATCTACTCTGCCCGCCTCAAGGTCACGGCGGATTTCTTCTTTTATATAATTGCCCCGTTCAGTTTCTGGATGCATGGCAATCGTCCTTTCTTTGATCATTCCGTTTGCGTTCGCAGAGGCTTCTCGAATCGACAAGCTACAGATGAAACGATACGAACAATGGTCGTTCTCCACAATCAAACCCGCCACTGTAACGCTGCCGATGTCTGTAAGAGCCAACCGTGACGACGTTTCGTTCTTGAGCGATTGCCGCTGCTAAGGATCATTGTGAAGCGTTATGGACGTCCGCAGGTAC
>SLOZ01000439.1 GCA_007132255.1 Limnochordia bacterium
ATAGGAAGAATTTCAAGTCTGTGTTAAGGGAGCATTCCTGTTTGCCGTTGTGGAATACGGTAATCCTTTACTCTCTGCCTCTTTTTTGCTTAACGGAAAAACTAAATTCATAATCATTAAAACTGTCCACCTCAAAAACTATACGACATACGAAGAACGGCCCAGAGACCTCGGTTTCTGGGCTCATTGTTTTCCATTAATGACCAATTAGGAAGAAGAAATGGGTACAGATTGTTGGGAGCATCGAATTGTCAGCCGAAAGTGACATGATGAGATGAGGCTCGTCGTAAGCTCAGGCGCGACAAACAGCCTCCATTTTCTGGAGGATTTGGAAAAAGCCGCTTGCAGAACCTAGCTCACTTTACGCAGATTGTGATACTGCCCACCCAAAATAGGAGTGAACTCGAACTTCGTTTTCGCCATCGTAGTGGGTGGATACTCCGCTGAGGGTACCGGCGTCGTCCGTCCAATTCCCTGATGGGTTCGCTCTACGTTGTAGTAGTCAAAGATGAACTCATTAAGCATATGTTCCAGATACTGTTGGCTGCGCGGTGGGTTGAGATCCAATACTTCACGACGGATGCTGCCAATGACGCGTTCCGCATAAGGATTCTGCCATGGAGCCTTGATGGATGTTTTGATCGACTTGATTCCAGAATCTCGCAGCAGCTTTTGGAACTGCTTGGCGACGAAGATCGGCTCGTTATCGTGGACTAGGTATTTCGGTCCTTCACCAAAGGGCGTTGATTCCCGGAACTGCTGAATCAGCCAGAAAAGGTTCGGGTTGGTCGTGACCGCCACATGAACGATTTTGCGAGTCCGATGGTCAATGATCACCAACACGTATAACGTCCGGAAGAGCCACGTCACCACCGTAAAAAAGTCCATACCCCAAATTCGGTCACCATGGCCCTTCAAAAACCCAAAATACCGTTTGGCACGTCCCTTGGGAGCTTGCCGCTTCGGTTCCGACGGGGGACGGTGTTTGAGGTATTTCCGAATCGCGTTTTCGCAGGGGACATCAGTGATGTTGAGTTTCACCTGTTGATCATGGATTCGGCCCGGCGACCAATCGGGATTCTTTACATGAATCTCCCAAATGACCCTTCGGACTTCCACAGGAATCGGCGGCCTACCTTTAGGTCTGGATTTGTGGCGCCAATAGAACTCAAAAAAAGGTTTTGTGCCAATGAGCAAGAGTTCGTCGGGTGTAAAGAGCATTCGACCGGATCTGATCTTTGACTTCTTTGCAGAATTGGGCGTTGACAACCCACGTCATTCGATACACTCGGTCTGTTATCGGCTTTTTCCGTTTTCCAGATCGCACCTCATTTGTGAATAACGACAATTGCTGGCGAACCATAACAAGCTCAGCTGCCATCTGTGACTTGGACCTAAACTGCGCTTTGAACTGGTAAACGATCGTAACCCCTAATGCTACAAGCAGATCCCTTAAGTATGCGACCAGTTCCCTCAATAAAACTCCTCCTGTCTAATGGTCTCGATTACCCATACCATCGACAGCGAACCACAAACTCTTGAACCTCGCATTGAGCACGTGGACAGCTTCTCCATATGCACTATAGTCAGCGCTAACGGGCAAATACGGGATTGTCCACTGCAAGAGATGAACGACGGTGTCGCAGCCACACAACCAGAGCATAGACGCGTCTTTTCCAAGCCTGTTTTCTCGTCTGTGTGGATTCGAGTTTTTCGATAAGAACTGTTCATTGGATCGGCGACGTTATGCGCGGGATAACCGTGTAGGAGCGTCTTGCTTGGCCACCGTGCTCCGGAAACGGTGTGCAGCGCATGATCCCATGGTGTGATGAAACATTTTAACCACCTACGGGCCTGGAAGACCGGCAAGAGCTATGCTGACTGAATACAGGCAGGTACCGAACCAGCAGGAGAAGAGCCCAAGGACGATTCAAGGGTATCTCCAGGATCTGCAGTTCTTCAAGGCGTGGTCGGAGCAGGAATGGAATGGTCCCGCGTCCTTGGAGGATGTTTCGTTTTCGGACCTGGAATCGTTTTTAGCTATTTGAAGGAAGAACTAAACTACCAGCTAGCAAGTCGCAGGCGGGTTACATCGGCCTTCAGGAGCTTTTATCGCTTTGCCTGGAAACGGAAGCTGCATCCTGAAGACATTGCCTCCGGCATTGAGGACATTAAGTACACGCCCACAGAGCGAGAGTATTTGACCGAGGAGGAAGCACTGCGTTCATTGCCGCCGTCGATCACCGACTTGTTCAGGCGTTCACGACAACCTTGTTCTACGCAGGCATGCGCATTTTCGAAGCCTTGGCGCTTGAGGAAGCCGATGTCGACCTTCGCGGCAGTTGGATCAACGTGCGTCAAGGCAAGGGGCGCAAAAACCGCCGCATCCCCATCTGCAATACTCTGCGGGCCAAACTCACAGATTACCTGGAGTGGCGGGTGCCAGACGCTAGACAGTTTTTCGCCACGAAGAAAACGGGTGGACTTTCGCTCGCTCGGGTGCAATCCAGTATCAAGGAAACCAGGGATCGTTTGGGATGCGGTAAGAAGGTTACCGCCCACGTGTTCCGGCACTCGTTTGCCAGTGAGTTGGTGAAGAAAGACGTCAATATCGTCAGTATTTCTCGGCTGCTGGGGCACTCAAATCTGAAAACGACGTCGGTGTACACACATGTAGCGCAAGACCAGTTGGTCGAGGCTGTGCTGACCTTGGATCGAGGAGGCGACGATGATCAAATTTGACACCAATGAACAGAAAGTCCGCTATGCCATTGACAGTATCCAAAGCGGGCAAGACATCCAGAGAGTAGCCAAGAGTCTAGGTTACAAAAACGTCAAATCACTGGATATGCTGATGCGCCGGGAAGGTTACTACAAAGACCGCCAGCTTGGCAATTATGTGCCAAAGAATGCGGCCAGGGACGATGGTGTGCGGACCACCGCTTCCCTTAGCGGCAAAGCGTGGGAGGTTATGGCCCTCTATAAGGAACAGCCCAACAATCCCAAGCAGATCGCCCAAAAGGCAGGGTTTGAGAACATGCGGGAAATGGCCAGCTACATGAAGTCCAAGGGTTATGGG
This sequence comes from Limnochordia bacterium, assembly GCA_007132255.1. Classification (GTDB taxonomy): domain Bacteria; phylum Bacillota; class Limnochordia; order Darwinibacteriales; family B1SED10-159; genus SLOZ01. The sequence continues at coordinate 3,080 of SLOZ01000439.1, forward strand.
TGGGATGCGGATCGCGAAAATTTCGTAGCCGAGGCAGAGCCAGGCATTCCGAACCCAGCGGCACCGGAACCCCACCAGAGTGAAGAACCCGAGCAGGAGTCCACGGTTTCGCTGAAGTACTTGCTCAGTCGAAAAGACAAGCTGGTGGAACTGCTCGAATCCGGCACGAACGGAAACCTTCCCCGCTGCATGGTTCCTGGTGTATTCCTCACCAAGTACGTGCATATGAGCAATCGGCTGGATCGGATGGTCAGGGACTACAGCATCGAGAAGAACATGGCCCAGCGGGATGTCTTTGACATCGCCCTGATCGACTTTTTCAAGAAATACGGTCACGGCAAGGAAGTGGATACACGTCTGGCTGATAGAAACTAGAGCAAAACACCCCATGGAGACCGGTTGTTGGTCCCGTTTTCGTGGGGTGTTTCTGCAAAATAAAGACGGCCTCCGCCTGTAATCAAGCAGTGACCGTCAACAGTGGATAGCGATACTAGCGCTAGGAGCGCACAGTGGGCATGACCGCCCCCAAATATTGGATGCCTTTATGGAACTCAAAACGGAACTCCTTGCCCAAAGCGTGAGCCACTTTGCTCAGAAACTCTACACTTGGATTGCAGTCACCGCTTTCCAGACGGAAAGTGGCAGACTGCTTAGTTCCGATGCGCTGAGCCAATGTCTGCTGGCTTAGACCCTGTCCTACGCGCAGGCGGATAATCTCTCGTTGGATTTCACATGCTGTGACCCGTTTGTCGTATTCAGCCTGGACGTTCGGATTACAAAGGAGGGCTTCCTTGACCTCTTTGTGGTTCAGAGAACTCACCTCGCCTTTCCAAGATCTATTCGTTCACAATATACGTGATCTGTGATGAACACGAGGGCATGCTAGACGAAGCTGTGCAGACTATTGTTAGAGAGATTTCTGGGTGGACAGGAATCAATCATGGACTACCTGAGTCGATAGCTAACCGCAATAGCCACTTAAGCAGTGGTCAACGATGCCGACATTCAACTGAGGACGTAGGCCTAAGGTTGAAAACGCCACCCCAACGCGGTACGATTATTGTGCAATCTTTCTCGAAGTAGTAGATCTCTCGGCTTACCGAGAGGGTATAGTTGGTAAAAATTAACCTTTTGGGTCAAGAAAAAATGACATCGGGGGATGGACATGGTATAATGAATCTAGAGTTTAAGAACACCAAGATCAAGAAACAATGTGAGGACCCCAAACGAGCGCAGAAGGAATATGGCCCTAAGATAGGTCTTTCGTTAACCCAACGGGTGGTCGAGTTAGCGGCAGCGGATACACTTGCCGACATCCGAAGGATCCCAGCCGCCGGATTACACGCTCTAAAAGGAGCCCGAGAGGGAGAGTATGCATTGAACTTGGCGCATCCTTTCCGGTTGATTATCCGGCCTGTGGAATCAAGTGATCAGAGTTTGACTGCCCTAGAGCAGATAACTGTCGTGAGGATTGAGGAGGTGACGGATTACCATGGTAAACAAAGGCGTAAATGAGTCTTTTGCACCTCTTGTTGCCATTCCGCCCGGCGAAACCGTTCGGGAGAATATGAAGCATCTGGGCATGAACCAGAAAGAACTTGCCCTACGCTTAGGAATGTCTACGAAGCATGTGAGTAATATCATTAATGGTAAAGAGCCGATCACCTACGAGACCGCTTTAAAACTGGAAACAGTGATCGGGCCGACGGCGCAGTTTTGGATGAATTTGGAGACCAATTACCAGCTTCACAAAGCCCGTTTGGAGAAAGAAGACGGTGAAACCAAGGAGCTGGAGATTCTCAAGGAAATCCCATATAGAAGCATGAGTGAGCATGGTTGGGTACCGAACACCAAAGATCGGCGAAAGCGTTTAGAGAATCTCTACCATTTTTTCGGAGTAACAAGTCTACAAGCCGTTGAACCGGCTGTTCAAGCGATGTTTCGCAAACAAACGGCCATTAAGAACGTGTCAGATTTCGGTGTTTTGGCTTGGTTGAGGAAAGCAGAGTTAGAGGGGCTGGCGGTTGAGGTGGATGCCTTTAATCGAGCGAAGTTGCGTCGCTCAATCCCTAAGTTTCGTTCTTTGACGCTGCAGGACCCTGAGGATTTCTACCCGGAGATGCAGAGATTGTGTGCTGAATGCGGCGTTGCTTTGGTGTTGGTACCAGCTCTTCCGAAAACGTATATTTGTGGTGCGACTCTGTGGCGAAAGGACAAAGCTATACTGGCGTTAAGTGTCAGGGACAAGTGGGCTGATATGGTTTGGTTTACTTTTTTCCATGAGTTAGCTCATTTGATTAACCACTCCAAAAAGGAATCGAGTGTCAGCTATGAAGACGACGTCAGCGTTGAAGAGATAGAAGGGAATACAATGCCAAGTACTTTTTGATGCCGGATGGAGAGTACCAAGCGTTCCTAAGAAATCAAGACTACACTGACCGGCAGAAAATCCGCGTGTTTGCCGAAAGAGTTGGAATTGCACCCTGTATTTCCGTTTGCTGCCTATTGCATGATAAGCTGATCGGCTTTATATCCTATAGCTCCATGCGGCCGTCTTTTGAGTTTTCTGGCTAGGTGCCACACATTGATTTCTCCGTTGATGGGGGTAAGGGTTGTAAGAAAAAGTGTGGAGGTGCGA
>SLOZ01000041.1 GCA_007132255.1 Limnochordia bacterium
CATTGGCTTTACAAAGAAGGCCGCCGCAATGACTACGAAGACAAGGTAGAATGGCTGCGAGAAGCTGTGGAATGGCTGCAAGAGGCTAAAGATCCACAGGAGTTCATGGAAACCTTGAAAATTGATCTATTTGAAGACGAAGTGTTTGTGTTTACGCCCAAAGGCGATGTCAAGTCACTTCCTAACGGAGCAACCCCAGTTGACTTTGCCTTTGATGTGCATACAGACATTGGTTTGCGCTGCGTCGGAGCTAAGGTGAACGGGCGTATTGTTCCGTTGGACCATGTGCTTACCAATGGTGACTTTGTGGAGATCCTGACCAGCAAGAATGGGACTCCCAGTCGTGATTGGCTAAACTTCGTAAAAACCAGCAAGGCCCGCAATAAGATTCGCGGCTGGCTCAAGGAAGAACAGCGAGAAGAGTCGTACCTGCGGGGCAAGGAAATGTTAGAGAGAGAACTGAAGAAGGTGCATGTGGAACCGAAGGATGTGCTAAACGGCGAACGGATCCAGGAGTTGGCTAAACGCCATGGGGTCAGCAGCGTAGAAGAGCTCCTGGCCAATATTGGATTCGGGAAGATTACCGCCCAGCATGTGGTCCAGAAAGTTACCGGTAAACAGCCGGATGAGAAGAAACTGGTTTTGCCTACAAAACCGAGACGCAAGAAAAACAGCGACGCAAAAGGCGTTAAAGTGCGGGGCATTGATGATGTTTTGGTGCGGTTTTCGCGCTGCTGCAATCCGGTTCCTGGAGACGATATTGTCGGTTATATTACTCGCGGACGCGGTGTGTCGGTTCATCGGACCGATTGTCCGAATATCGGGCAGCTTTCCAGTGATACGGAACGCCAGATCGATGTTTGGTGGGATACCGAAGAGACGGAATCGTACTCTGTGGAGATCGAAATTAAGGCGTTGGATCGTATGAACTTGCTTTCGGCCATTATGAATTCCTTATCGGAAGGCAAGACACAGGTGGAAGCAGTCAACGCCCGGGCCAGTAAACAGGAATGGGCCATGATCCATTTGGTGGTGGACATTCACGATGTAACTCATATGAACACTATCATGAATCGGCTGCGTCAAATTGACGGGATTGTCAGCGTACGCCGGGCCAACCCAACGTAAGCTGGAATGCCGGAGCACAGCTTGGGCAAGAGCAGAAAGAGGGACAACATGCGAGCAGTGGTACAGCGTGTATCGCAAGCGGCGGTGCACGTCAACGGTGAAACGGTGGGTGCTGTCGAGAGTGGCTTGGTGGTGCTCCTCGGGGTCGGTCACGGGGATACGGTGGTCGATGGACGCTATTTGGCAGAAAAGATTGTGCACCTCCGCATATTCGAAGACGAAGACGGCAAGATGAATCGATCGCTCATGCAAGAGAACGGTGCTATGCTGATTATTTCCCAGTTTACTCTTTATGGAGACTGCCGCAAAGGGCGCCGGCCTAGTTTTTCCAGTGCCGCCCGACCTGATAAGGCGGAGGAGCTCTACCAGGCATTCGTTACAGATGTGAAAAAAATGGGAATTACCACAGCACAAGGAGTATTCCAGGCCCACATGCAAGTCGATCTTGTTAATGATGGGCCAGTGACAATCATGTTGGAGTCTAAAGGAGCGTTTTGAGATGAAAGTTAAGCAATTCACCACCGAACCCTTGGAGGTCAACTGCTACGTCTGCAGCAGTTACGGTGAAGCGATTGTCATCGATCCCGGCGGCTCGGGACGGGATATTCTTCAGTTTATTGTCGATGAGCAGTTGTTAATCCGAGCCGTTGTTAATACCCACGGTCATGGTGACCATATCATGGGCAATGGATTCTTGATGGAAGCCACCGACGCGAAGCTGGTGATTCATGAAGCGGATGCCGCTATTCTTACGGATCCGCAGCGCAATTTGTCGTCATTCATGGGCCGGGAAGTAACTGGACCTGGGGCTGATCGTTACGTGTCCGATGGGGATACCATTGCCTTTGGTCGATCATCGGTGAACGTTTGGCACACGCCGGGTCACACGCCGGGCAGCATTTGTCTGGTTGGAGAAGGTTTGGTATTTTCTGGCGACACTTTGTTTGCGGGCTCTCACGGCCGCACTGATCTTCCTGGTGGCGATGAAAGCCAGATGCAGAAGAGCTTGGAGCGACTGGCGCAGCTGCCAGAAGACACTGTGGTCTATCCAGGGCACGGTTCCAGCAGTACTATCGGTAAGGAGCGGCGGTCTAATCCTTATGTACAAGAGGTTTTGACGTGACACAGACCGCCCGCTTGATTTTGGATGTGCCGGCGCATCTCCACAGCGTGGCGCAAGCTGCGGTGGTGCACAGTCTTTCCACAGACCAGACCAACGCGGCAGGAACATTGTCCATCGTTGTGCAGCGCTCGAAAGACGGCTGGCACTGCAGAGCTTCCTATGCTGGTGCAGTATGGGATCTTCATGACCGCGATATTACGGCATCCCATTATGACGAGGGCGATTGGCTGCGACGGGAAAAGGAACTGGTAAGGCTGGGTGTCATGCGCGTTCTGCAAGAAGCATTGGAGCTCCCGACCAAACCATGGGGTATTCTTACCGGTGTGCGCCCGACAAAAATGCTGCACAACATGTGGGATCGGGGATTCTCACTGGCTTACATGGATACTCTCCTGCGTGAAATTTATGGAGTGTCGACCAAGCGCCGTCAGTGGGCTTTGGAAGTGGCTGGCCATCAGCGAGCGTTGTTTCCGGAAGATCCCAACCGAGCGGTCAGCGTTTATGTCGGAATTCCGTTTTGCCCGACACGCTGCGGCTACTGTTCGTTTGCCGCCTATCCCTTGGCTACTCATGGACATCTTCTCAAACCATTCGTTCAAGGTCTCGTCGAGGAGATCACAGCGCTGGGAGCGCTTCTGAAAGAACTGGCCATCCCCGTGCAGACGGTGTATGTCGGCGGCGGCACTCCCACCGTACTTCAAGGTGATGTTCTGCAGCAAGTCCTCGATGTCATTGAAGCCCAGCTGCAGACAGCTGAGTGCAGTGAATACACCGTGGAAGCGGGGCGTCCTGAGACATTGACGGAGGACACGGTGCGCCGACTGCGTGCAGCCGGCGTAGGGCGCGTCAGTATCAATCCCCAGACCATGCGCAGCGCTACTTTGCAGCGGATCGGTCGTCAGCACACACCGGAGGATGTTGAGCATGCCTTCGAGCTTGTGCGAGCCAGTGGAATTCCTTTAATTAACACCGATGTCATTCTCGGTCTTCCTGGAGAATCGTTAGCCGATGTTGAATACACGCTGCAGCGGTTGGAGCCGCTGCGGCCGGAGCACCTCACCGTGCACACCCTAGCTTGGAAGCGGGCTGCTCAATGGGAATCACAAAAGGAACGAAAACACGTGCATCAGAACCTGAGTCATGTTATGGTAGAAGAAGCTAGAAACACAGCGATTCGCTGGGGGCTGATCCCGTACTATCTGTATCGTCAGCGAGACATTGTCGGGGGATTGGAAAATATTGGCTATGGTCGACCAGGAACAGAATCCCTGTACAATATTGTGATGATGGAAGAAAAGCAGACTGTGCTTGGTGTAGGCGCTGGAGCCATAACGAAGTTTGTCACAGCCGCAGGCGAGGTTTCCCGGCAAGCGAATCCTAAGTGCCCAGCAACGTATGCGCAGAATGTAGGAAATCTGGTAGACCAAAAGAAAAAGCGGTTTGAAGCGCTACTCGGTGTTTGACAGGCATGTGCTTTTATCGTAAAATAATTATGTTGATTTTCTGACTGTGAAGGGATTGAGAAAATGGTATTTAAGAAGTTACGTGATCAGGTGAAGACCATTGGTGTCGTTGTCGTAATTGCATTTCTTGGTGGGGCTCTCTATATTGGCGGTTCGTCCTTCTTTGGCGGCGAAGAGGCGCAGATGGCCCAAGCGTCCATTGCTACAGTGAATGGGCAGGACATTACGTATTACCAGTTCCAACAGGAGTTTATTAACCAAGCCCAGCAGGCTGAACAGCAGCGTGGCCGCCTGCAGGGAACTGAGATGGAAATTATTCGGTTCCAAGCTCTCGAGTCATTGGTGGGCAGTGTTTTGTTAAGGCAGGAGATGGACCGACAGAATATCGAAGCATCCCGGGCCGAGGTGGACGAAGAGATCGCGGAGATCAAGGAACAGTTCGAGTCCGAGGAGCAATTCCAGCAGCAGCTTGAGTGGATCGGTATCGATGAAAGTGCTCTGCGTCGGGCCATTGAGCAGGAGGTCCGCATGGAAAAACTGCGGGCGGCCATTGCTGGCGATGTCACCGTGACTGATGAGGAAGTTCGCGAAGCCTATGAGCAGGTGGAAGCCAGTCATATCTTGATTCGACCGCAGGGTACCGATGAGCAAGCTTGGGAGGCAGCAGAACGTTATGCACGGGAACTGTATGAAGAAGTGACCCCTGAAACCTTTGCCGATTTTGCGAGAGCCTACAGCCAAGATACTGGCAGCGCTCAAGAGGCGGGTAGTATTGGCTATGTCTCCAGGGGTGATACAGTGCCGCCGTTTGAAGAGGCAGCTTTCGCTTTGTCTGTCGAAGACATCAGTGAGCCGATTCGCTCTGATTTTGGCTACCACATCATTATGGTGACGGATCGTAGGGAAGCTTCCGGAGAAGACTTTGAGGCTGAACGTGACGTCATTGAGCAACAGATCCGGCAGCAGCGTGGTCAAGCAGTCTTGGTGGAATGGTTTAATGAATTGCGTGATAGCGCTAATGTTGTGATTCGTGATCCGCAGCTATCTGCCAGAGAAAAAGTCACCAAAGGACAGTATGAAGAAGCTGTCGAGTACTACTTGGAGGCATTGGAAGAACAGCCGGACAATGGCTATATCCACGCATCATTGGCTGAGACGTATCTTCGTCTCGAACGTCCTGATGACGCGTTGGATCATTATGGCGAGGCTGTAGAGTTTATCAGCAATGATGGAGACCTTTTCCTAGCCAAAGGTGACTTGCACGCTCAGTTGGACCAGGAGGATGCGGCGGTGGAAGCCTACCTGCAGGCATCGGCTTTGAAACCCAATGATCTTTTCTTCCAACTTGAAGTTTACAACAATTTGGCCGTTCTTGGCCGTTGGGAAGACGCTCTTGCTGTCGAGGACCGCATTTCGGCGATCCAAGAAAGCCGTGCTGAGGCGGCCCCACTGCCAGCTGATCTGGATCTGGATGCTTTAGAGGAGGCAGGCGCCTTAGACGATTTGGACTTGGATGAGTTTGCTATGGACGAGGACACGGCGGCGGATGCTACTGATGATCTCGACTTGGATTTAGAGATACTGGACGTGGAGACCACTCCAGCCGATGATACGAGCACCACTGGGGAAGCTGACGACGACACAATGGTCAGCGAGTCCGATGCCGTTGTCGACGAGAGCAGTGAAGACGAAGACGAGGACGACGACAACGACAACGAAAACGACAACTAACATGATGTTGTTTCGGTACGAGTGGTGGTCAACCGCCACTCGTTTCGTTGTATAGGAGGTTGAAAACAGTGGCTACAGCAAGACCCAGAGGAACCAATGATATTCTGCCCGGTGAATCTGATCGTTGGCAGATTATGGAAGACGCAATTCATCGGATTTGTGGTGCCTACGGCTATCAGGAGATTCGAACACCGATTTTTGAACATACGGATCTCTTTGAACGGGGTATCGGAGAAAGCACGGACATTGTGGAGAAGGAAATGTA
>SLOZ01000442.1 GCA_007132255.1 Limnochordia bacterium
CAACAGGATACGAACGGTGCACCATGGCCATAATGTCCCCGTCATCCGTGGCTGCCAGTACTCGCAGTTCCGGAGGAACATGCTCTGGATCCACCGTCAGCGAATGATAGCGGGTCACGGTCAACGGATCCGGCAAGCCTTTGAAGATGGATCGATCACCGTGCTTGATCGCTGCTGTCTTGCCGTGGACTGGACTGCGCCCGTGGATCACCTGACCGCCAAACACCTCAGCAATGCATTGGTGACCAAGGCACACACCAAGAATCGGTACCCGGTCATAAAACGCTTCCACCGCCGCGCAGGATATTCCGGCATCCTCAGGACGACCAGGTCCTGGAGAAATCACCAAATGCTGCATGGGCAGCTTCCGCAGCTGCTCCACCGTTACCTCATCATTGCGAAACACCTTAAGCGTCTGTCCCAGCTGACCGAAGAATTGAAACAGGTTATACGTAAACGAATCATAGTTGTCCAGAATCACAATCATTGTGGGGCCCCCTCACCTCTGCTGTACTCGTCTCGCCTGTGTTTGCCTCTACTCTGCTCATCTCTGTGCTCTCCACTGCTCACACGCCTCATCCTCAACTTGCGACCCGATGACGGCTTTCGAGTCTATAACGCCTAACGCCTCGCTGGCGGAAGGCGTTTATGACCGATACTGTCCATGACGGATACGGTCCATGAAGCCGTCTTCTGTTTCAAGCCCTGCGCAGTGCTTCCACTAAGGCCCGTGCCTTCCGCAGGGTCTCCTCGTGTTCTGTGGCCGGATCCGAGTCCGCCACAATGCCCGCTCCGGCCTGCAGGTAACTCTTGCCCTCGGTAAAGACAATGGTTCGGATCGTGATACAAATGTCCATATTGCCGTTAAACCCTAGATAACCCACAGCTCCTGCATACGGCCCCCGCTTCTGTCCTTCTAACTCATCAATGATCTCCATGGCACGAATCTTGGGAGCTCCCGACACCGTGCCGGCTGGAAGACAGGCCTTGATAGCGTCATACATGCTAAACTCCGGAGCCAGATCTCCCTCCACATTGGTCACAATATGCATCACATGGGAAAAGCGTTGAATGTGCATCAAGTCTTTGGTCTCCACGGTTCCAAAGGAAGCAATCTTACCCAAATCGTTGCGTCCTAAATCCACCAACATCCGATGCTCGGCCAGTTCTTTTTCGTCGTTCAACAGCTCGTCCGCCAGCCGCACATCCTCTTCCGTTGTCTCACCCCGTGGGCGGGTTCCGGCAATGGGACACGTGGCCACTCGCCCATTCTCTACCTTGACCAACAGTTCCGGCGATGCCCCTGCCAATTGATAAGCGCCGAAATCCAGGAAAAAGAGATAGGGCGAAGGATTGATGCTGCGCAGCCTCCGATAAGCTTCAAAGGGGTCGTCCGGACCGTCGACTTCCAGCCGCTGCGACAGTACCACTTGAAAGATATCGCCGTTGCGGATGTATTCTTTGGCTTTGACCACCTTTTCCATAAAACTGTCCTTGGTTTCCGTACTACGGATCGCCAGCTCCCGAATCTGGTGCGGCTGCTGGACGCCGCGATTACCAGGCGCCAAGATCTCCCTTTCCAAGGCCTGCAGCCGCTCTAGGGCTTGCTCGTAGGCGGATGTTTGTCCATCAAGACCACCATTCACATTCCCTGAATGGGTCAAGACATACTGGACCAAGATGATCTTCTGCTCCACGTGATCATAGACCACCAGATCTTGAGGAATCATTAGGTGCACGTCGGGAAGTTCAAGGGTATCGGGGTTGTTGGCCGGCAGTACCTCAAAGTTCTTCACCAAGTCATAAGAAAAATACCCGACAGCGCCGCCAAAAAACTTCGGGCAATGTGGGAAATCCACGGTGGTAAACGGCTGCATGACCTCTTCCACGATGGTCAAGACATCCCCGGTGCGTTCCTGCACAGTTCCGTCTCGGTGGATTTCCACCCGATCTCCGAAGGCCTGGATGCGGACCAGCGGTCGCCTCCCGATATACGAATAACGGGCCCAACGCTCGCCACCTTCCACACTTTCTAACAAAAACCCATACGCTTCATTGCCGCACAGCTTGTTGTACAAACCTATGGGAGTTTCCAGATCACCCGGCAGTTCTGTAGTAACCGGAACTACCTGGGCCGCTCGGCCCAGAGCTTGAAACTCCGCCAATGCTGGCTTGATCATCCTTACTCAGCTCCTCTCCGCTCGTCTCGTCTCCGCTCAACCGGCCAGGCAACTTCTTCCAGGCACCAGGTATCAGTAAAATTCTGGAAACGCAGCCTCGACCCCATTTTAGGTAAACAAAAAAGCACTTCATCCCTGCTTAGGACGAAATGCTCGATTCCGTGGTACCACCCAACTTAGACAGCCGCAGCCATCTCGCTTGTTCAGGTACAGAAGGCGTACATCCCCTTCGATACCCTATCCCTGTAACGTGAGAATCACGGCGTATGCTAGTCCCCAGTCCCCACAACTACCGACCACGCCCAGCAAGGATCCGGGGAATTCTGCCGCGTCCGGCAGAATTCATCCATCGTGGGGTTTTCGCTCCCACACTCGTGGGGTTTTTGCGCCCACACTGTTTGCTGGTTTTGCTGTTCGGCAGTTCCTTCGGGCCACTTGAGTTTCGCACTGCATCATCCAGGAACCATTCCACCATCCCTGTACCACCGGGCTTGCACTATCCCCGACTCGCTGTGGGCCGTATTGATGGTGTACTCTTTCCCTTCATCGACATTACATATTCTCGAATCGTGGCTGTGCCACAACATTCTAAGTTGTTCCTAATGTTACCGATAATCCTTGGGCCTGTCAACAGTTTTTCGAGGGTTTTTCGAGAATTAGATAATCTTCTCAAGCCTTTTCGACGTTTTCCGCGCAAACTTAACATGTGGCTCTTGGTATTCACCGGAAGTCATCGTCCAATGCAGCTTTTTCGCAAAGCTGGCGGACAATCTCGTCTGCCACATCCGCTGGCGCCTTACCTTCCGTCCATATCCGGATATCTGCCGCTTTGCTATACGCTTCAGCCCGCTCCGCCAGCCGTTCACCAATGGCCCGTGGTGTCATATCGCCGTTGAGCAGCGGGCGCTCTTGGCTGCGCCGCACCCGTTTGTAAATGGTGTCTGGGTCGGCTTCTAAAAGCACCAGGCAGCCACTGCTGCGGAGCAAGTCGACATTATCTTTGCGCAGCACTGCTCCACCACCGCAGGATAGAACTCGTTCGCCTTCGCCGCTGTACTTGGCAATCATCTCCTGCTCCAGTTGACGAAAGACGTTTTCGCCTTGGGAACGAAAGATCTCGGCGATTGTTGTTCGTTGTTCTCGTTCTAACTGGGCATCCAAGTCTACGAATCGCCGTCCCAAATGGTCCGCCAGAATCTGACCCACGGTGCTCTTACCCGTTCCCATGAAGCCAATGAGGACGATGTTGTAAGGGAACAATTTGCGGGCCTGCAGGGCGCGGCTAACGCGCATCATCGATCGAAAAAACTGCTGCATCTCTCTCGGGAACTGGGACCCATACTTCTCCGCGGCAGCCTGCAAAATCTGCTTTTCGCGAGCACTGTCAAAGATGGCGAGACCGTTTTCTAATTTGTAGTCTGCCACGCCTAAGACCAGCTGCATTCGTTCTTCAAACAACGCTGCCAATTGGCGATCACACGCATCAATACTCTGCCGCAGCTGTTCTAGTTTGTTTTGCTCTGTATCTGAAGTAGCCAACGTTTGCCGCTCCTTTCTTATGTACCCGATTGTATGTGATGGAACCAGCTCGATGCCCACCAAAAAGACTCTGCTCGAGGAGCGACTTTACGCAGGTGCAGTCACCGAAATCCCAGCTCCGGGGTTTCGCGGTTCCTGTTTTGCGCTCCAAAACCACGTTTGCAGTGGACTCCTCGTTCTTTAACCATCAACCCCACGGCTCGGAAAAATCCGGTAGTTCGCCCCGGGATAGAAACGCCAGTGCTTGCCGGCCTTCTTCCACGAACCCAAAGAATTTGGCCTCCATGCCCCAGACCACTGCATCCAGTGCATATTGCACCCGCAGTACGTAACACTGCTGCTTTTCCGCCGCTGAAAACCGCATGCCATATCCCATATACAGCGCCTGCAGCAGTTCCGGTGAATGGATCCACTCCCAATTAGGGTAGCGACTGAAATCGTTCATACGCAAATCCCACTGCGCCATCTCAAAATCGATGACACCCACCCATCGGCCTTCGTCGTCCACGATCCAGTTATCCGGCCCAAAATCACGATGGCACGCAACCGGTCTTTCGCCATCAAAACAAAAGGCCAACTCCAACGCCCGCGTCACAACGGCCAGTTCGGCGGCATCAAGATAGCCCTTGGCGTCGGCCTGCTGTCGGAGTCGAGTCATCCGGGCTGTGACAAACTCGACCGGGTCCCTCGTCGAACTCCCAGCCGCACGACCGTCTCTCCGGCAGGGCCCGAAGAAACATGGCTTGTTGGCTGATGACTCGCCGGCTGATGATTCCCCGGCGGTGACAGCGTGCAGCTTCCGCAGCGTACCGCCTGCCGCCTGCCATACTGGCAGTGCTGCCGTGCGCTCAAGGGCCCTGCCACGTGTGGGAATTCCCTGCAGAGATCGGCCCGGCAGCTCGCTGATGAGGATAGCATAGAGTCCACCGGTTCGTTCGCTACCATAGACACCCAGGAGGGTCGGCGCGCTCACGCCCAAGGTAGGCACCCACTGTTCATAGGCGTGCACTTCCCGCTCCCAAGCCTCAACATCGCCATAGATCTTCAAGTAGTAGTTTTCCGTCTCACCCTGTAGATGCCATAAACTCGAGCGTGCGTGAATGCGTTCCGGATCCTTGTTGAACCGGACCATCCCTAAATGTTCTCGGCACCAAACCTGCAAGTCTAGCCAGCGCTGAGCAATGTCTGCCCTGTCCACAGCGCTAAACTCCTCCCATCTTGATACCCTTGCTACCCATCACGCCTCCAGGGCCATGCGCAGTCGGATAGCCTCCAGGGCCAATACATACGACTCCACACCGAAACCAGTAATCTGTCCCACACACACCGGCGCTGTTACCGAATGGGTCCGGAATTCTTCGCGCTGGTGGACATTGGACAGATGCACCTCGATGGTAGGAATCTCCACAGCGGCCAAGGCGTCGCGGATTGCGTAGCTGTAATGGGTAAAGGCCGCTGGGTTTAGAATCACCCAATCCACGGTCCCCCGGGCCTCGTGCAGAGCATCGATCATCTGCCCTTCGTGGTTGGACTGCAGATGAGTCAACTCCATTCCCCATTGCTGGGCTAGTTCCTGCAGGCGCTCGTTAACTTCCGCTAAGGTCGTCCTGCCATAAACATCCGGTTCGCGCGTCCCCAGCAAGTTCAAGTTGGGTCCATGTAGGACCAGTACTCGCACGACTCCCATCACTATCCCTGCCTTTCCACAATAGCTGTCACTTCGCGGTACACATCGCCGACGATATTCACAGGCAGTGGCTCAGACCGCCAGATCTCTTGGGATTTCATTGCCTGGTAAAACAGCATGGGCCAGCCGTTAATGGCAGCGGCTCCCACAGCTTCGGCGTCTGCGAGCAGCTGGGTCTGCCAAGGATTATAGATCAGATCATAGACCACCGCCGCTCCAGCGAGGATCTCCTTGGGGAGTGGTGTTTCACCGACGCGCGGACTCATGCCCACCGGCGTGG
>SLOZ01000300.1 GCA_007132255.1 Limnochordia bacterium
TACTTGAGATGGTCAAAAAATCGGTCCTGAGGCCGAACCGCGGGCGCGCAAAACAATGTATAATAGACTCAAGCAAACAGGTAGGCCTTTGTCGCTGCGGACGTCGGCCGAGGCGAAAGCCTGACGTTACACAGCAACTGGATTAAAGATTACTGGACAAGGAGGGAATGCCCATGTTGGAGCTATTGCTGCTTCCGATTCGCCTTGTATTTCTTTTCTTTGAACTGCTCTTTCTAGTCCTTTTGTTTCCATTCCGCTTACTCCTCGCACTGTCTGTAACCGCTTTGGGCTTGGTGGGCGTTTTCTTCGTCCTTGGCGGTATCTTACTGATCTTCACCATCGCCGGCATTATTCCCGGTGCGCTTCTCGGCCTCTTTGGATTAGCGCTCTTGACCGCAACCCGCTCGCCTAGAACGCGTTAACGTCGACGAAACCGTCAAGACCAAGACCAAAATTAGACTGAACTCCCTAGACACGAGTCCCACCGAACATGGTGGGGCTCGTGTCGCGTGCCCTCCCGAACGCCAAATGCCTACGGCCATTTGCCACATTTTGCCACATACCAGGTAAAAACTCCAAGAATCGTCCAAACCCTACCCCTATCACCTTCGACGTCCCAGCTGAGCACTCCCCCCTTGGCCTCTCAACCATTCCCAAAACCGCAGCAGCATTACCGCAAACTTCACTCCAAATGGACGTCCCAGCCAATCTTCCGCCCAGTCGGGTCTTGTTGAACCGGGTAACCATTGCACGGCAAGGCTCACAACACCAGCCCTAACCATTCCATCACACCTCACACCAACTCTCACCATTCCATCCATCACAACACCAACTCCGCAAATGGCTGTGCATAAACATTCGCTACCACAGCCCAACCAACTGTGTTATACTTTATTGGTGTGCGCGGCAGCCAACGTTCATTTCGCGAACAACTGCCGACGCTACCACCCGCCACACAGCAACTCAAATATACTGGAGGCATCACCATGGAACAACGAAGCAGCGAGGCTAACACCTCTAAAGAACTTAAAGCCCAAGTGGATCGTCGCCGCACGTTCGCCATTATCTCTCACCCTGACGCCGGCAAGACCACCCTCACCGAAAAACTGCTTCTCTACTCCAACGCCGTCGACTTGGCCGGTTCGGTGCGAACCCGCAAGAACCAGCGCCACGCCACCTCGGACTGGATGACCATGGAACAAGAGCGCGGCATCTCCATAACCTCAACGGTTCTGCAGTTTGACTACGATGGCCATACCATTAACTTACTGGACACCCCGGGTCACCAAGACTTCAGCGAAGATACCTATCGCACCTTGATCGCCGTAGACAGCGCCGTCATGGTCTTGGATGCCGCCAAAGGGATCGAGGCGCAGACCCGTAAACTCTTCGAAGTCTGCCGAATGCGCCACATCCCCATCCTAACTTTCATCAACAAGATGGACCACATGGCTCGGGAACCTCTGGAACTGCTGGACGAAATCGAAGATATTCTTGGAATCCCCGCTGCCGCCATGAATTGGCCCATCGGCGATGGTCCCACCTTCCAGGGCGTCTATGACCTCATCAACAAGCGGGTCCTCCGCTTCAGTCGTACGGAGCACGGCCAGCGCAAAGCACCGCTCACCGTCAGTGATGTCGACGATCCCAAGCTTGTCGAAGCCCTCGGAGATAAGGCACACAGTACCTTGCGGGAAGAAATTGAACTGCTCTCCGTAGCTGGTGCCACTTTTGACGAAGAGCAATACCGTCAGGGCAACATGACCCCCGTCTATTTTGGCAGTGCACTGAACAACTTCGGAGTGGAACCGTTCCTCCAAGAACTAATCCGCTTAGCACCGCCACCGCAGCCACGGCAGACCATCAAGGAAACGACCATCGATCCCGCGCAGGCGGCCTTTTCGGCCTTTGTATTTAAAATCCAGGCCAACATGAACCCGAAGCATCGCGACAGCGTCGCCTTTGTCCGCATCTGTTCCGGCAAGTTCGAGAAGGATATGGCAGTGGAGCATCCCAGATATCCCAAAGGACTGCGTCTCACCCGACCTTACCAACTCTTTGCGAAAGAACGGGTATCCCTCGAAGAGGCCTATCCCGGAGATGTCGTGGGACTGGCTAACCCTGGATTGTTCGCCATCGGTGACACCCTTTATACCGGAACGCCGGTGGAATTCCAACCGCTGCCCCGCTTCCAGCCAGAGTTCTTCGCAGCAGTACGCAATAAAGACTCCTCCAAACACAAGCAGTTTCACAAAGGTCTCGACCAGCTGGTCCGCGAAGGCGCCATTCAACGCCTTTTCCGAGCTGATCAGTCCCACGTTCCGCTTTTAGCGGCCGTCGGCGAACTGCAGTTCCAGGTACTCGAAGCCAGACTGGCCACCGAGTACAACGTCCAAATCGAGATCGAGTTCCTGCCCTACACAGCCGCTAAGCGGATCATCGGTAATGCGGAAACACTGGAGAAGGTTGCCTGGCCCAATCGCGCCATGCACGTCATTGACGAAGAGGACAACCCTGTGGTACTGTTCGGTTCTGAGTGGGAACTGCGGTTCTGCCGTGATAAGCACGCCCACCTCGACGTACGCTTCGAAGACCTTGGTTTTACGGCCGACGCTGCCAGCTAAAGTCTTCCCAAATGGATCACCGATGGACACTTGAGCGCATCCAATAGCTATCACACTATCACACTATCACACGCAGCGATCCAGCCCATTGGTAGAATGGATCATCAACATCATCAAAAAGCGGCAGGTGCCCTTACAGCACCTGCCGCTTTTTCCTTTTTCAGCGTCAACTTCCTGTTCTGTTTTCCTTTCATCCACACCAAACGTGCTGCAGCTATCGACGTGGCCACCAATCCGGATTACGACCGAACACCTCAGCGTAGTCCTCCAGTGGCGCCTTCGTCTCCCTGTCAAAGCTGAACAACCCATTCACTTCCTGCTGCACATCCGTTAGCTGTGTATAGCAGTAACCAGAGAGCTCACGCTCATTGAGAATAGCGTCCGTTAACTCCTTCATCCGCTCCAGCATCTCCGGAACATTCTGCGCCGCCTGGCCATAACCCCAGCCCTCGGCACCTTGGCTCTCCACCTTCACACCACCGTACTCCGTAACAAGGATCGGCTGCCCTTCATACTCGTACTCTGGCAGAATGATCTCAAACCCGTGGCTAAATGGAGCACTCTTGCGGTCTTCTTTGAAGGCGTTATACTTGTTCGTCAAATCCACATGATCCTGCGTATAGTCATGGATGGCGATGATGTCCGTAACACCCAACTGCCAGCCATCATTACTGATGACCAAACGATGCGGATCCAAGGCCTTAGCAGCGTTATACATAGCATCGAGATGGAACCGCAGCCGCTTATCGTAAGGCAATCCTTTGCGGAACTGCTCCACACCCCAGCTCTCGTTCATCGGCACCCAAGCCATGATACTGGGATAGTTGTACAAATGCCGCACAACCCGCTGCCATTCCTGCATAATATTCATGACATTGTACTCATCATAAACATAACAGGAAGGCATCTCCGCCCAGACCAACAACCCTTCCGTGTCACAGTAATGGTAGAAGTAAGGATCTTCGATCTTCTGGTGCTTCCGGGCCCCGTTAAAACCCGCTTCCTTCATCATGTCGACATCTTTTTTGATCTCATCCACCGTACCCGGCGTGTAAATCCCCTCTGGCCAAAACCCCTGGTCCAACACCATCCGCAGATAGTATGGCCGGTTGTTGAGGTAGATACGATTCCCACGGGACTCAACTTTTCGCATGCCAAAGTATGTCTCTACCTGGTCAATCACCTGTCCATCACGGAGAAGCTCGATCTGGAGATCATAAAGATTAGGGTTCTCCGGGCTCCACAGCTCCGGGTCGGGTACAGCCACCGTCAGACTGTTCTCGCGCCTGGCGTGTAGGTCACAGTTGCGGGTGTGTCGGACTGGCACGGGTGCCGACACCTCATTGACCACCGAACCGGCAAAGCATGTCCGGAAACGCACTTCAAGATCATCCCGAACCTCATTCAATTCATACTCCACAAAAACGGACTCTTCATCGATATTCGGTATGACCCGCAGGTGCTGCAGATGAACGTCAGCCACCGGCTCCAACCACACCGACTGCCAAATACCTGTGATCCGCGTATACCAACAGCCCCAATTCTCATAATTCGCCGACTGCTTACCGCGCGGCTGGCTTGTCCGGTTCTCATCCACAACCTTGATCACCAATTCGCCAGTGCGATCTTTCAGATAATCGGTAATGTCGAAAGCAAAAGGGACATAACCGCCGCGATGGCTGCCGACAACCAGCCCGTTCACAAACACAGTGGTCTCATAATCCGAAGCGCCAATATTCAAGAACACACGCTGACCATCCCATGCTTCTGGAACGCTCACCGAACGCCGATACCAAACCACATCCGATGTGTCCAACTTATCTCCAATACCGCTGAGCTCCGTCTGGTAGGCAAATGGCACTCGGATCTCCTTATCGAAGGTCACACTGCCCGGCTCGTTCTTCATAAGTCCACCCAAAGAAAAATCCCACATACCATTCAAACTCTGCCAATGCTGCCGCCGGAACGCCGGCCTCGGATACTCTTTACGCAAAACATCCATTCACTTGCACCTCCATGCATAGTTTTCCACATAATTCCTGATACCAGGTACAAACTATCCAAAAAAATCCTACAAACCTCACAGCACAACACAATCTCCGACACTGGCAATTACGCACCGGTCAGCCAGCCGTTGTTTCATGGCACTCATGGCAGAAAAGCCTGTGCAGTGCAGCGGCACCACCATATCCACCTGCCACTCCTCAAACCGCTCAATGGTTCTGGCAACCCGTTCCGGCGGACCATCGAGCAAATGCATCCCGGCTACAACCGCGTGCAGTTGGCACCCTGGGAAACACGCTAGAACGTACTCCAAGCTGCCAATGATCCCCCGATGGCTGCACCCGGAGAACACACTGAGAGCATCCCCTTGCTTAACAATCAACATCTGCTCGTCGGCCAAATAATCCCGCTCCAATCCAGCGGGAGTTTCCACATAAAACTCCTGCGGCGGTTCTTCCCATTCGTGTGCCAAGGGGATCTCCCCCGATAGATATACCGACGGCGCCAATTCACGCAGGCTCTCACCTGTAACCAACCCTTCAGCCACATGGGGTGTAGCTGCCATGTCCCATAGGACACCGGACTTGCGGACGCCACTTTCTCCCGGCTGTCGCACCTGTTTTTCCCACAACATCCGTGCATCCAGATGAATCGGCGGCACTAGCTCATCTTTGGGAACATACTCCAAGCCACCAATATGATCGTAGTGCCCATGGCTGATCACAATGGCATCCGCCGCATTCAATGGAACTCCCAGAACAGACGCATTCCGGCGGTACACCTCAGTGGCACCAGCGTCGAACAAAACTCGGTAATCGTCAACTTCTATCCACAAAGAAAGACCATGCTCGGCCAACAAACCAGGACGGTGCACCGTATTCTCCGTCAAGACAGTAAACTTGAGCATTTCTCGTTCTCCTCTCAGCCTCTCAACACGATCGGCGCTGCGTTCAAACCACTGCCGGATGGCATTTCTTTCCAGATACCAGGCACATTCCACATTCTCCCAACTCCTGCC
>SLOZ01000217.1 GCA_007132255.1 Limnochordia bacterium
GCCATCCGTGCCCCAAGGATGGAATTCTCCCGAAGCATCCCGCATGGCCCCCCAGAGAATGGGTCGTCCATCGTTATCCAACTCTGCCAGACCGGCGATCTCACCGAAGCGCCCACTAGCCTCGGCCCACAGCGGAGGCACCCACTGCGCTCCTTGATCGGCCGGGCCCTGTCCAGCGATGCCCACAACATAAAATGTACCCATTTGTCGAAGTTTCCAGTTCATTTGATATAGTTCGCCTCCCATTGGCTTAAGACTAAAACCGTTCTTACTGCGCCGAACCAACGGAAACGGCCGTACGTCTCCAGTCTTGGGGAAACAAGATGTACATAGGATGCCGCAGACCCGTTGCTTCATAGAACGCATCATGCGTGAAGTCAAAACCAAGCTTCTGCAGCAGCGCACCCGAGCGTTCGTTGTTCGGATGATGCCCAGACACCAAGACCTTGACTTCCAGCGTCGTAAAGGCATGCTGAATCACAGCGCTAGCGGCTTCAGTTCCCAAACCTTGACCCCAAAATTCAGGCAGCAGGTGAAAACCCAATTCATAGGCGGATCGCTCCGGTTGGTACGGATGCAGCCCACAACAGCCCACAAAGCTGTTGGTTTCCCGCAGCACCATCGGCCAATACTGAACACCCCACCGCTCCTGGTGTGCTATCTCTTGGGCAAAGCGTTGGTCAATTTGCTCCTGGGAAAACGGTCCTCCAATCAAACGCGTTACATCGTCACAACCGTAGAGGCGCCGAGCCCACGGCCGCAGTTTTTCTTCCCAAACAACAAACCCAAGTCGTTCACTGGTGAGAAACCGTTCGGGATTACTCTGCATACTGCTCCACCTCGAGACGCCGCTGGACGCGCTGGCGGGCCAGCTGCACAGCTTCCTCATACGGAGGCTCCAAGACGTCCTCCAAAAAATCCACCGTCCAACAAAACAAATGCAAACCGGCCCAGACGCGATCTTGAATGGTGTACGTGCCATACAAGCCAAAGGCCCGCTGGCTCCAGCGCAGAAATCCCAATTCGTCATGCAAACGACGCGTCAGCTGGTCCAAAAAGCTGTTATCACTCTCTAAGAGCACACCCTGCTGCACCGTGAGAACGTCGACGAGACCAAACGTCAGACCATGAAGGCCCTGAAGGATGCGACCAACGTGGATATCTTCCAGACCCTGCATCGCCTTGTACACTTCCTCCAACCAACGCATCAGCTGTTGATTCGCATACAAGTTGGCTCGCTTCTGCATTTCGGGGCCCCAAACAAACGCCCTTGCCCGACGTTGAATCGCCGCGAACTGCTGCTGGGGATCCCAATACGCTTGCCCATCCCGCAGACCCTGGATTACACTAACGGCGGCTGCCGGCTGCGTAAACCAGTCTTCCACCACACACGCGTCGGCAAAAGACACCGTAACATACACACCTCCGCAGTTCCGAGGCTCTTGGTCTGCAACCACCTGGTCGCTGCCAGCTAAACACAGTACATCCACATCACTGAACGGACGCTGCACTTCGCGAGCATAGCTTCCCAAAATGGCTATGGCCTGCGGCCCTTGACTGCAAAGTTCCTGCAAATATGACTCCACGCTCCGTGGTACGTTCAAGCCCCCCACCTCCCATCAACACACTGCAGCGCTTGCCTCGGTTCAAAAAGCCTAGACAGCGCCAGCTGACTAACATTCACGCAGCCAAACGAGCATCTCGCCTCGTCCCCGATTGCCCCAGAGAAAATAGGGAACAGCAACTACAGATACACTTTCATACTCCAGCTGCCCCATGGCATAAAGCGCCTGTTCGGGAAAGACCGTCCGAAATCCATTAAAGGCTAAGCATACAGCCCATGGCCATTGGTGGGCGTCGCTGCTCTCCGTCACCGCAGCATCGCCGGGACATTGGATATCCCGAAGTTGGGAGCCATTGTCCACTTCTTCTAGACAATAAACCACTGGTCCGCGCATCAACGCCGTCCGTCCGCTGTTTTCGCCGACAGACGGGTGGGCATAGACCCGTTCCGGCTGCATAGGCAGCTGCAGTTCAACGATGTCGTCGTCCTCCCAGGTGCGTTCTAGAGCGGCGTATCCATTGTTCATGACCTGGGATAAGTCCACAGCTTCACCATTAACCGACAACTCCGGGCGCCGGCACCACGAAGGAATCCGGACAGCCAACTCAAACTTGACGCTGCTTTCCAGGGCGAGCCGCAGTGTCACAGCAGCATCCCAAGGATAATTGGTCTCCTGGTGCAGTCGAACATCTTGTCCCTGCACTTTGAAATCAGCTTCGCTGCCGACAAACAGATCCACAGTAATCTGCTCGTCATCGTGCGAGTAAATGTATTGACCCAAAGAGGCCAACAAGCGTGCCACGTTGGGTGGGCAACAGGCGCAGCCAAACCAGCCTTGGCGTTCGGTCATCACATGACGATGGTCGTTACGGTACTCTGCCACATCGGGGCGGACTTCCAGTGGATTCACGTAGAAGAACTGTTTGCCATCCCAGCTGATGCCGCTGAGCACGTTGTTATACAGCGCCCGTTCCATGACGTCACCATAGCTGCCGTTTAGATCAGCCTGCAGCATGCGTTTCGCCCAAAAGATGAGTCCAATGGCGGCGCACGTCTCCGTATAAGCAGTGTCATTGGGCAGATCGTAATCGATGGTAAACGCCTCACCAAAACTCTGGGAACCGATACCACCTGTAATGTACATCCGCTGCTTCGTTACGTTCTGCCACAGCGTTTGGCAAACTTTAAGGAGCTCCTCATTGTTTGTCTCCACGGCCACATCCACCATGCCCGAATAGAGATAGACTGCCCGCACGGCATGGCCTTCCGCTGTTGACTGTTCAAGCACTGGCCGATGGCTCTGACTATACGAGTAATCCCAGAGACCGTGTGTAACCTTCACGTCTTCCTCACCGCGCTTGCGGGCTTCCTCCTCGAAATAATGCGGCTCTTGACCGCGCTGCTGGATGAAATATTCGGCCAAACGCAAATAGCGTTCCTCGTTGGTAACGCGATACAGCTTAACTAGAGCTAACTCGATCTCTTCGTGCCCCGGATAGCCCTGCCGTTTTTCAGGCTCGGGTCCAAATTGGGTATCAATGTGATCTGCCATGCGGCACATGACGTCCAATAGCGTTGTCTTGCCCACTGCTTCATAATAGGCGACCGCGGCTTCCATCATGTGACCGGCACAATACAGCTCATGGTTTTCTCGCAAATTGGTCCAGCGCTTCCCAGGTTCTTTCACCGTATAAAAGGTGTTTAGGTATCCATCCTCTTGCTGCGCTTGCTCGATCACAGCGATCACTTCTTCCACACGCGACTCTAAGTCCGCGTCTGGATGCACGGCTAAACTGTAAGCCGCAGCCTCAAGCCACTTAGCAACATCGCTGTCTTGAAACACCATACCATAGTATTCACCGTCTTCTAAGCCGGCAGCGATCCGGAAGTTGCGGATCGCGTACGACGGCTCCTGCTCTTCAATGCGATCGTGCAGGATATCTTCCTGGTAGGGAATCACCACCTCCCGCACTACATCCATGCGTTCCCGCCAAAACGTATCTGTCACCTTCACTTGTGTAATCGGAATCCACCTTCTCAACGCAATGTTCCTCCAATCTGTGGGCTCAGACGCATCGTCTGCCCTGGGTTTTCTGGTCATTGTGGTCTTTATGGTCTTGACAATCCATAGTTTTGTCTCTTCTTCGCTTCGTGGCGTTGTTGGGGTCTATCAAAAACGCTGAGCATAGTGCCGCTCTGGCAAATCGAGTCAGTCTCTTACATCGCTTACGGTCACTGGGCATTGTCTCCTGCGGCTGGTAAGCCGCTGTGGCTGGTAAGCGCTGAGGCAAATGGTTCGATTGCCTTCGCGGCAGTGGATTGCGGGAATCGGCTCCCTCGTCATCCAACACAACAGGTCTGCAGACCCGTTTCACAGAGACCCATGCGTGGTTTGCGACGGAGGGCAAAATGTTTTTAGATAGGCGTTTCTCGGAGCTGAGTCATCAGTTTTGGCCGTTGAAACACGGCCATGCAACAGGCAAGCTTGGACACCAGTGTTGCCAATAGGTTCGCCATTGGCAAGAAAAAAACCTGTCTTTAGATTGGATTGAAAGGATGCGGCTGCCAAATTCTCCCGTCACCAGCGTCGTTGTGCCTCGCACAAAAAGCCTATGACTCAACCTTACGCCCTCCGGGGAGTGCTCACAGATTCGCGCCGGCAGCCCAAAATCCCGTTCCGTACTGGACGTTGTCGCGCCTTCTGTGTCTTGGAACATTTCTCGCAGAGGTGGTCTGTCCTTAATCCAAAGCCGCTGTTCTGCTTACCTCAAGCTCCAAGGCCGCTTTTGGATACCTTGGCAATCACAGACGGAGTCTAGCCGGCTCGACGAAAAGCCGGGGAATGTATGCCAAGCTCGTCTTTCGAACCGATTGCTGGGCTGACCGTGATCGGTTCAGCTGGATTTTCCATGTGCCTGCTTCAACTCCTCCGTAGACCAAAGGCCCGAAGCCAGCCAAGGGCTGTTTCGGGCCTTCAGAAACTCCTGAACCGACACACATTTGAGCATGGGCATCGGAACCAATCACTGGCCAATCGCAACCGCTATCAGCGACGACTGGGCCGGCCTTACAGTTGCTCCTGCTTCAGCATGCCTAACAGATCGAGGTGTTTACCGATGTGCAGCTGCAGTCGATCGTCATAGGCAGCACCGTGCTCACGAAGGCATTGGAAAAACCGCTTCGCGAACACAAACTCTCCCGCCTTGTCCTTCTCCTGCAGCAAAAAGCCATAGGTGATATGCAGGGCCTGCCTGGCATCATCCTGCTCCATCAAACTGGGAAGGTCGACATCATCCATATCTTGGATGGCAGGGATCTGTGTTGTGTCCAATCCCACATGATAAAACGCCCGTGCTTCATCCAGTTTTTCCAACGCAAAGGCGTGCATATCCCGGTAGAGCTGTGGATCTTTGTCGGCCACAACCTTCAAGGCTTCCAGCCAATTGGTACCCGCTGTTTTCACATGGCAATTACCTTGTGTATGCCGACCTATGATGGGATACACCGTGAACTTATCACTACCGGAATGAATGCTCAACTTGTAGCCAAACTTCCGTGCAATGGCAGCATGCACCGAAAATTCCTCTTCAAACTGCTTGACGTCGCCGATGTAGTCAATGGCCTTCTGGAACTCTCCACAAAAACGGGGTGCTAGACTGTTCACTTTTACGCCGCGCCGCTTCAGTTCAGCTGCAACAAAATAGTGATCCTGGGGCGTCGTGGGAGTTTCCACCTCGTCGATACTGATCTCAAAATCCACTGGCCGTGGCGCCTTAGCAATAATGTCATGGTAGATCTGTTCGGCAAAGGCCAATGCCTTACCATAAACCAGAACCATGGCTGGGAAACGATCGACATCAAACTGGACCGCCATCCCGTCATCCAACGCAAATTCGGTTCCCAGATAAAGTGATTCCCAAAGTTCCCGCTCATCCGGCGGCCAAGTCTCGTAAGCTGCATCAATCTCTTCTGCGGAAAACGAGCTGACATTATCATCGATGTGCTCGCTGCAGTCCAAGGTGATCATGCTGAAACCGAGATCAACCGCG
>SLOZ01000344.1 GCA_007132255.1 Limnochordia bacterium
TAGTAAGCTTGCAGGCGAAGGAATAGCTGTGGACATGATCATCCAGAACCTCAACCGAGCTCAGGTTAATGACATTTCCTTCACAGTAGCGAAAGACGATGCTGCTGCCGCTGTACAAGCATGTTGGGCATTTCTGGAGTCCATTGGCGGCCATGGCCTGGTACTGCAAAAAGACCATGTTGCCAAGGTGTCCATTGTAGGAACGGGCATTACGGGTAGTACAGAGGTAGCCTCGACGTTGTTTGGGACCTTATTTGAGAGTGGCATTAACATCGAGATGATCAGTACTTCAGAAATTAAGATATCGTGTATCATCGATGCTAAGGATGGGGAAGAGGCTCTGCGGCGTCTGCACAGTGCTTTTTCGTTGGATGAACTGGAGCTGCACTGACGTATGGGATCATCATGGAGAAGCAGGCCGTGGCCTACGGTGCTGCTTCTTTTTGCTGCCATCCACCGGGTCGCCCGTGCGAAGCCAGATCATGATTTCGGCGTCAGGGCTTTTCCGAAAAGCGATTCTACCATATCTTGAAGGGATGTTTGGCTGTGTAAGGAAGTGTAGCAGTGACACAACAACCGAGGAAACGGAGACGTCAAAGGAGTGGATTGAGGGTGAACCGATTTTGGATGCTGTTCCTATTTCTTATGGTAACGAGTTGGAGCGGTGCAGCCTATGCTGATCAGCCAGTTCATGTCGCCTATCCCGATGAGGATGGCCAGAGGGTTGAGGCCGATTCTACATTTGTTTTCGGAGCAGCACCTCCTGGGGCCGAAGTTTTGGTCAATGGCATCAAGGCCATAACCGAGGCGGAGTTCGGAGCGTACTTGGCCTTCATCCCTTTGGAGGTCGGTGAAAACAAGATTACGGTGGAGGCTCGGTGGAATGGCCAGACGGCGCAAGCCATGCGCACCGTTTACTATCCAGGGGTTTGGACCACAACAGATAGCAGTGATGGCCCGCGCATAGATCCGAGTTGGATGATTCCTCAAGGTGATACGGCCTGGGTGGTCGGGGATGAGGTACGAGTTCTTCTTAAGGGGACCACCGGTGCTAGCGTGTCATTCTCCATTGAGGGGGTCTGTGAACGAATTCCTATGGTAGAGTTGGCTGAATATCCGTCCTATTTCTGGGGTGCCGGGCGCTTCGGAGATGGTACAGATGCCACTAGGCTGCTGGATGTGGAGGGTGTTTATGTCGGCAGCTACGTGATTCAACCAGGCGATATGGCCAGGAATGAACGCTTGGTCTTCCATGTCTCCCAAGATGATGAAGTGTTTGATGTTCCAGCTATGGGGAGGTTGAGTATTCTAGAACCAGCTCAACCGCGAGTGCTTGAGGTGACGTCAGACCAAGCGCCGTTGTACGCATCGACTGGTATGGAATTCCATGGGCGTGTGTGGACGTGGCTGGGTTCAGGGTATCCTGTCTCACCTGTTGCGTGGCAGCCAGAGGGAACACGTATGCAGTGGATAGGTCAGGAAGGCGAATATTATCGAGTGCGCCTCAGCGGTGACACGGAGTTTTGGGCAAGACGTTCGGACGTCCGTCTACTTCCCACCGGTACACCGCTGCCCCGGGCTCAGTTTTCTACGGTGCGGATCAGAGACGGTGAGCGTTCGAGTTCCGTGCGGATGCACCTTAACCAGCGGATACCGGTGCAGGTTGTTTATCGTGCTCGACCTCATCAAGTGAAACTCGTCCTGCATAATGTTCAGTGGCATCAAGACTCCATCTTTTTTGATCATCAGACAGCTTGGATTGAAGGCGCATCGGTGCAGCAGGTAACCGGGAGCCAAGCCGAAGTGATCATTGACTTGGCCGGGGACCGATTGGATGGTTATGAGCTCTATTTTGATGGTTCGGATTTGGTTATTGAACTGCGGCAGCCACCGCAGGTTTGGGCTGGATCACCCTTGGAGGGGCGTGTTATTGTGGTGGACCCGGGCCATGGCGGGTCTCGCGATCGAGGTGGCACTGGTCCAACCGGTATTCACGAAAAGGATGTCGTCCTGCCTATCGCTTTGCTGTTGGCCGATGGACTTCGTGAAGCAGGGGCGGAGGTTATCCTAACCCGGGCGACTGATACCGCTGTTGGTCTTGCGGATCGCCGCCAACTGGCAGAAGACGCGCAGGCTGATCTCTTGATCAGCGTCCACGCCAATGCGTTTCCCGACGGCATTGATTCCACTGTGCACCATGGTCACAGCACAATCTACACGCATCCGTTTCACGAGCCGGCAGCCAAAGCGCTGCAGAATGCGATGCTGCGCCACGTCGGATTTCCTAACTATGGAATCCAGATGCGCGGCAACCTTGCCATCTTGCGCAGCCCCATGGTGCCGTCTGTTTTGGTAGAGATAGGGTTTATGATGCATCCCTATGAGTTGGCTTTTATGCTGCGTCCAGATGGCCAAAAAAGTCTGGCTGAGGCATTGTACTTTGGCATAGTGGATTATTTTGAAGCATTAGTGCGCCAATAATATTGAAAGGTTCTCTGCCCGGTCAGTTGTAGTGATCGGGCATCTGCCGTTGGTTTTGCCAAGGCCTGCCATGTGTTATACTCAAGAAAACAGCAGTCGATGCTGAGGCTGTGGCTGCGATATGGGGTGTATGCGGTGTTCATTCATAGAATGCGGCAGTGGTTTCGTCGCCAAAGGTCCTTAGCTGCTGTTGTGTACTATCCATTAGCTCAGAGTTATCAGATGTTTCGAGATCCAAAGCTTCCGTTTTGGAAGCGCTGGACGAAGCCGCAGCGACCGTCTCTTGAGGAGCTGCGCACCGATTTGCGTCGTCTTGGTGCCGATCCGCGGATCAGCCACGTTGTTTTGACATTTGAAAACTTAGCACCCCTGTGGCCTCGCTTAGCTGTGATTCGCGATGAAGTGGCGAATTTGCAGAGCGCGGGCAAAGGTGTGGTTGTTTGGGCGAAACACTATGATCTAGCGGCAATGTACGCCGTGGGCTCAGCGGATGCCCTCTATCTACAGCCCGGCGGCCAAGTAGCTCCGTTAGGGAGGCGTCGTACGTATCTGTTCTTTGGGGACACTCTCGCAGCCATGGGCCTTCGATTCCACGCTGTTACCATTAGTGGCTTCAAAGCAGCTGCAGATGTCTTCACACGGTCCTCGATGTCTGACGAACTGCGCCAAATGGCGCAATGGCTTATGGACAGTGAGTATTCAGCTCTCTTGGAGCAGATTGCTTCAGCGCGATCGGTGTCCTTGGATGCTGTAAAACGATGGTTTGATGGATCGCCGTTTACCGACGAAGAGGCAGTGGAAGCTGGTATCATCCACAAGCTTGTTCGACAGGAGGAGCTCGGATCGTTGATCGGCGACCGTGGGCAAGCGCAGCTGACAGATTGGTCAGAAGCGCATCGTCGGCTTCTGCTTGCGCCCCGTCGGCTTCGCCGTCGGCCTCATGCAGCAGTAATTTGTGTGAATGGTGACATCGTGGATGGGTACAGCCAGGAGCCACCATTCCAGCCGCCGTTTGCGGTTCCGATGTTCACACGACGGAAAGCCGGTGATCTGACTGTGGTTCAGCAGATACGTCGGGCTGAACGGGATCGCCGGGTAAAAGCTGTGCTGCTCTGTATTGCATCTGGTGGAGGTTCGGCCAGCGCATCGGAGGCCATGCACAATGCACTGGCGAGCTTAGCAGCGAAGAAGCCCGTTGTGGTCTATATGGATACTGTTGCGGCCTCCGGTGGCTACTATATCGCAGCACCGGCTCGTTGGATCGTAGCTCATCCGACGACGTTGACAGGGTCCATTGGTGTGTTAACCGGACGATTCGCATACGCGGAGTTGCTGGAAAAGCATCGTATCGCTCATGAAACGTTGATTTTGGGCAGTCCTTTACAGCGAAGCTTTGAGGCGATGACAGAATCTGAAGAAGCTGTTTTGCGGAAAGGCATTGAAAGGATTTACGAACTGTTCCTGCAGCGGGTGGTATCAGGACGCAGCCTATCGACTGAGGCGGTGAAAGCCGTGGCTGGCGGCCGGGTTTGGACCGGCCAGCAGGCGTTGGAGCATGGGTTAGTGGACCAGGTGGGGACTCTTAATGATGCTTTGGCAAAAACCGTTGAGTTGGCAGGCCTACCCGATCATGCTGCCTTCGTTGCGGTCACGCCTCATTCTAGTATGCGAGTTCCCCAAAGTCAAAAAGAGGCTTGGCAGGCCTATCTAGAGCAGGGGTGGGTAACCCTAAACAAGCAGACCACGTGGTTGTTGTCGCCACTGCAAACCATGGATGACGAAGAAAGTTGAGTTCTTCGAAAAACGTTGGCAAACGGATAATTGGGTGGTGAACGGATTTGCGGAAGCTGAGAGGTGTCTTTTTGGGGTTGGTGATGGTCGCTGCCATGATCGTCGTAGTTGCAGGGATTGTCTTGTATCAGCAGTGGTTTCCCGGCGTTAATGAGACCTCGGGTTATACGCGTCAAACTCTGACAGCGGCGCGCGGGACCATTGTCCAATCTGTGGATGCATCTGGAAACGTGGAAGCGGCTCGCCAGGTACTTCTGAGTTTTGCCAGCAGTGGGCAAGTCGAAAGCATTTATGTCCAGCGCGGTGACATTGTTGAAGAAGGTCAACTCCTGGCTGAACTTGAGAACACACAGCAGCGGTTGGCAGTCATGCGAGCCGAAACGGCCTTGGCAACGGCTCGGATTGAAGCGATTCCAGCGGTGGTTCGTGAACGCGAATATGATCTGCAGTTGGCTCGCTTAAATTTAGAACGAACGCGCCTTCGGGCCCCGTTTACTGGTGTGGCGGCGGATCTGCGTGTTGATGAAGGAGAAATGGTCAGTATAGGTACGGCGTTCATGCAGCTGATGGATGATTCATCGTTTTACGCTCGCGTCTTTGTGGATGAACTGGACGTGTCGAAGATTGCGCCGGGGCAGCGCGTAAGCGTTAGGGTTAACGCGGCCCAACCCCCACAAGTGGCGGGGACAGTTGTGGAACTGGACAGTGTCGCTCACACATCAGGCGGTGTCGTAGCCGTGCCAGTGTTAGTCGCCTTAGACGTCGACGCCACGGTCGGGCTGCGACCGGGTTACAGTGCATCAGCCCGCATTGAAGTGGATCGCGTGGAGGATGTTTTTGTGATTCCTTTAGAGGCAGTGGTTCAGACTGGTTACACAGCCCTGGCATCGGTCATCCGAGACGGGCAAGAGCGTATTGTGGAACTAACGCTGGATATTTCGGATGGGCGAAATGTTGCGGTATTGGACGGAATTGAAGATGGTGACCAAGTGACGCCCTTCAATTATCAACTCTTCCAGGCGGTCATTGGCAGCGGCCGGAGTGGTTGGGATCCAGGTTTGCCAGCTGGCTTTCCCGGGACAGGACGGTGAGTCTATGATTGAAGCCATTGACATTAAGAGATCGTATCGCATGGGAGAGGAAATTGTTCAGGCACTGCGCGGCGTCAGCTTCCGCGTGGAGGCCGGTGAGTTTCTTGCGATCATGGGACCATCTGGATCGGGTAAGTCCACTCTGCTGCAGATTCTCGGCTGTTTGGATCGGCCCACCAGCGGTCAACTCATTCTGGATGGTCTAAA
>SLOZ01000019.1 GCA_007132255.1 Limnochordia bacterium
AAGAGCTAACCACCTTTTATGGACATGCGGTGGTTTCGGGTACCAAGGGCTATGTAGACTGGCGAACGCAGGGACGCAGTGATCCGCTGAACGGAGCCGCCAAAACGGTGCGGGAGATGGGCGGGTTGTTTACCATAGCCCATCCGTTCATGGTAGGCGAGCCGCTCTGCTGCGGCTGTCGCTGGGAGTATCCCGTCATGGACTATGCACTTGTAGACTCTATAGAGATTTGGTCCGGCTCCTGGCGCAAGAATGCTCTCTTTAATTGGATGGCTGTGCAGTGGTGGGATGATCTGTTGTCCGAGGGGTGGAGAATAACGGGAGTGGGTGCTCGGGACATTCACCAGCTGGAGCAGTTGCATCACGCCGATACAGCCAACACTTGGGTTGAGGCTTGGTTTTGCACAGCGAATGAAATCCTAGAAGGAATCCGAAGAGGACGGTGTTGTGTTGCGCCCCAGGGTACGGTGGACGTAACGGCAGCAGCAGCCAGTGAGGATACAGCTGTGCCGGCCATGATGGGCGATACCATCGTTGCCGCCGCAGGGCAGCCACTGACTTTGACGGTAGCTATTGACGCTCTTCCCGAACCCGGGCGTTTGGAAGTGGTCAGCCAAGGTCATGTCGTGGTTTCGCAGTTGGTTGGTGAGGGTTCTAGCACCGTAATTCTCAACACAGCAACACCCCAGCAGTATCTGCGAGTGCAGATCGTGAAGTCGACGGACGATCGAACTCCAATGATGTTCTCCAACCCAATCTATCGTCAGACGTAAAGCAGCGAGCGACTTCCTCCTTCTGGGGGGAGTCGCTCGTTGACGTTTAGCTGCCAGACACTGAGGTATGAAGGGAAGCTATTTGCTTTGCACTGCGGACTCAATGATCTGCAGTGCTTCTTCATCGTCGGGTTGGGGGCCTGTGAATAGAACTTGTTCCACAAGTTCCTGACTTCTTGTGGTGTCTTGGTGTTTCAGGACGATGTTTCAGGACTCCTCACTGCCTGTGGTATTGCTGTGTCTTCGTTTTCCGATTTTGCCGCCAATGGCTGCTTGAGTCGGGCAATGGCGCTGGCCAAGCAGCGTTAGCTCAGTATCTACTCGGCTTCGGTCAAGCTGCTGGCTCTGACAAAAGCTGTGAACGCCGTCTGTGAAAGTTTCTGCACTTTCGGCTCAAAGTTGATGCCAATGGTGGATTTGGCATTCGTGCATACGGTCTCGTCAAGCATACTGGTGGCGTTGTCGGTGTTGTCCGGTTAGGACGAATGGGCCGGAAGTCTGGCCCCAGGGGTCCCCTCGAAGTGGGAACTAGCACGACACGAAATACTAATCGGGCCCAGAGCGCTCGAGAACCTTCATCAAAAGGCATTCATTACCATGTAAGCTGACAAGTGATCAGAAGGAACAAATGCGCGCAAATCTGCTCAATTATGATATGTATATAGTAGAAAGCAATTTAAGAGTCCGTTGATGCTAGGCTGGGCGCCTAAAGCTTAGGTTGGACACAGCCCGTGTGGCCCCGTTGGGACGGTGCACACGTATTTAAGCACGGGCTCCCGTGGCTTTGAATGGCTTTGCCCACAGCGTAAATCAGCCTAAAACGTGTCCTGTCGACGTGTAAGTTCAGAGATTTTTGTGTTAAATTTTCGTGGTTAAGGCTGGAGTGTTCAACCAATGCGGAGTCGACCGGAACAAGCCGCGGGGTGTTATGGAATTTTTTGGAGAAAACTTCGGAGGTGAAATGAGCCACCGCAGCGAGGATGGTAGATGGTTATCAGCGGAGCAACGGATGGAACGATCAAGTTTGGGCGCTGCACGACGCCATGGCAACAGAGTGACATGCGGTTGCAGAACACCGCCGGCTCGAAAAGCCATGTGCCATGGAATGACGGTGTTGGCGTAGGTCATAGCTATGGAGGTTAGCTCTATGAGCCATTTAGACGCAAAGACAAAGGATCTGAAAAGGTATGGGATGTCCCAAAGGGATCATCAATTGCGGGTGTCATTGTTTGGTGAGTTTGATGTGGTTGGTCCCAAAGGTTCGTTGGTCGAGCGTTCTCGCAAAAAGAGCAAACCATGGACGTTATTGAAGTATTTGTTAACCGGAAACCGCAACGTTGTGACCAGTGATGCCTTAATGGATGATCTCTGGCCGAACAGCGAGAGCGATTCGCAGCAGCCGCTGCATCTTTGCGTTCATCGGCTGCGTCGCTTATTGGCTACTGCAATCGTGTCTGGAGAGGGTGTTCCGTTGATCATTGGTCAACAGGGAACATATTCCTTTAACTGGGACTCAGACCACTGGGTGGATGCTCACCAGTTTGAAGCATTGTATCACCGGGCTAAGCAGGGCCCAGTGAACGATGAGACCACATGGACTCTTTACAAAGATGCTTTGGCGCTCTACACCGGTGATTGCCTAGCTGAACATCAAGAAGAGGCTTGGGCCATCGAGGTGCGTGAATATTATCGGTCGCTTTACAGAAGTGTTGTGTTGGACTACACCAATGCCCTCCTGCGTTTGCGGCAGTATCACGAAGTTCTGGCCATCTGTAATTCTGCCAAGCTGCCCCAGGTCGATGAAGACGTCGAGGGACAGACGATCCGTGCCTTGATCTACCAGGGAGATCTAAAGCAGGCACGCATTCGGTATGAACGGATCACGAAAAGACTCTACAGTGACATGGGCATCGCGCCGTCGTTGAAACTGCGGGATTTGTACCGTTTGCTGTGTGCCAGTGAAAAAGGCGAACGACTATTTGATGTTGCCAGCGACTCTGAGGCACTGAATGTTGCTCCCCTTAAGTCGGGGCCGCTTCTTTGTGACAGCGACGTTTTCCGGTATTTGTTCACGATGGAAAAACGTAAACTTGAACGCACAGGCCAATGCGCGCATCTCGTATGTGTAGTGAACACCGATAAACACGGACAGCTGCTCTCCGAAGAGCGGGCAACCGCAGTTACAGGCTCGCTAATCCAGGGCCTTCAAGAACTACTGCGCAGCAGTGACTCCATCTGCCGTTGGAACTCTTCGCAGATATTGGTTCTGTCATCGACGCATGCAGCCGACGACGAAAAGGTTCTAAAGGAACGTTTGGAACGCAAGTTGTCGCCTCTGGCTCGCACCATGGCGGCCAAGGTCGGGATCACGGTGCGTCAAGTCCAGTCCGTTCAGTTATGAACAAGAACGCCCTGATTTGCATCCGGCAGAGCATAAGCTGGACGATATCCAGAGCCTGTCCTTGGTTTTCGAGACCAGGGCAGGCTTTCGTAGTATCTGTCGCATTTCAGACTAGCGGCAGAGCTAACATAACTCCAAAAGACCTGCTGAGAGCGGTGTGCCGGTCATCGGGGACGGTTCTGTGCCCGAAATGTGTCGCCAAACTAGGCGTCAAGCCCGCTTTTGACTTACATGTTTGAATTGATCGTAATATTCCCGTTAAAATAGCAAAAAAGCGCTATTTAAAGGCGTTTCCGGGCTCGCGGGGCCGAAGCGGAAACTCACTTGAAAGAATGGTTTGGTATCTTTAAGTCAAGCGCAGACGGCAGAACCATGCATCGTTTCTGCGGCTGCACAATCCGAAAAACAACAGCCGTTCCCGATGCACAGACTATAGATCGATGGGTGATGCCACGGCGCTGTGAGTCGAATAACGTTTTCCAGCCATTAGACACTCAAAAATCCGACATTTCTCAAATCTCAGAACCCAGTATAAAAAGGCGCACAACGCTTTAGTGTGAATCATTCACCAGAGCGATATGGCCGGGGCTGGACGGCAGGCAGGGAGGCAGTGTCCATGAAGGCTGATGTGGCACAAGCGGGGGTAAAACAAGCAGCGTTCTTAATTCGCATCGAATCGATTGCGTCCCATGAATGGCGCGGGGAGCTCCGATGCCTCTCTCTGGGCGAAACATTCGAGTTTTCGAGCCTGGCTGAACTGTTACACCTCATAGAAAGCGAGATGAATCGTTTAGAGTATCCACCAGAAGCATGGTCAAAACGCAGTTGGCTTCATGTTGACGAGCGGCATCGTTCTGCTGCGGCCAGCCGACAAAGTAGGTGAAGGACATGTCGGAGAGAAACTCACGAGTTCGGGAGTTGGACCGGTATCGCTCGGGCTCTGGAACAACCTATGTTGTGCACGTCATGTATCGCGAGCACGGTAGCTGGCAGGGCACGGTCCAGTGGCTCAACGCCCGCTGCAGTCTAGCATTCCGCAGTGTGCTGGAAATGGTCTCACTGCTGCGGGAAGGCGTTGACCTAACAGGGACCGTTGATGATGAGACTGAACCCGACCCGTGATGACGTGGTGAAACGTACGAGCCGCACATCAGCTTCGTTTCGCAAAGGATTGTAAACATGCAGTGGCTAGAGCGTCATACGGGAGGTGAGAACGACCGTGGGAATGCGAGTGCGTTTAGTCGTGACGATTTTGATCTTGTTGACAGCAGTGGCCGCCAGCGGTACAACTGTGGCGGCAGCTGAATTTGGTTACAAAGGCATTTTCGAGTTGGGTGAAGACGGCAACTGGAAGTCCGTTAGCGATGGACCAATAAGTATCGTTCCGATGAACCCAAGCAAGCCGTCGTTTGGCAGCACGGGCGGACCGTTTGGGATCGCGGTTGGCAACGAGTCGGGTCTTGATGATTACGTACTACAGACCGACGGACTGTCCTCTTTTGGTGCTGCTAGCTATACAGTGGAGAATAATGCTGCTGTGTTCAAGAGCTCCTCAGAACTGCTCAGCATCACAGTAACAGCGTTACCGTTTAACAATCTAGAGTTGGTCGACATGATCTGGATCAATGAATCTTGGGCTGATGACGAGGGCCAGTATTTGCCGGGTTACTTCTACCTACCCTACTCGGAAACCAAGGCGCAATGGCAGTTTACCTATCGCGTGACGAACACGCTAGACCAAGCCATTACGGTCAACGAGGTGAAGGACAATTTCGGGGCTGAGCTTGATCTCGTGGATGATCCCACCACCAGTTCGGGAACCGTGTTCTCAGAAGCGACGGTGATTGAGGATTGGACCGTTCGACGATCATCGCCAAGTACCATGACGACGAAGGCAGTTCCGTTCGGGAACGCGGTGCCAGTGGATACAGGTATCTTAGTCATTGCTGAACGGGAACAGAACTTCGGTTTTCACTGGGAAAGTTTCACTCTGCAGCCGGGGGAATGGGCTGAAGTCACATTTATCCTAGAAACCGGTCGCAATCCGGCTGGCATCCAGAGTTACTCTTCCTGCGGCACGTACGCTTTGAACTCGGAGGGAGCCTTGAAGTACCGTTACGACGGGCAGTTCGGAGAAGGTCAGACATCGGTGGCTGGGCAGAGATTTTGGGTTAGCGTTTGTACGCCGCCCACGACGTCCATCAGCATTGAAATGCACAGGGGTGTTCGCTGGTACTTAAAGAAACCCGGCAGTTATTTCGCTCAAGTAATCGAAGGCACCGTGTCGGTCGTTGGATCGGGGCGAGCGGACGTGGCCGTAACGTTTAGCGAGTTCGACGATCTCAAGAAGGGTACCGAAGTGTTGCCCGTACAGTATTATGTGGGCGAAGCA
>SLOZ01000175.1 GCA_007132255.1 Limnochordia bacterium
ACCACAGTCCACACGGAGAGTGAGCCTCCTTCGATAGGGTTTGCGTGCTCTAGCAATACTGCCCTGGCCGGAGTCCAATGGGGCCAACGGGCGGTCTGCTGCATGCAGGGTACGGCATTTATGAATGCGGCTGCGAAGTTTGCCGACTTTCGGTTTCACACGTTCCGAGCTTGGTGAAAACTTGTGCTCGTCCCCGGATTTTGATGGCGGATGTATGATCCGTGAACTGGGCCACCATAACTTCGCCCTTATCTAACTTCTCACTATGATGAAATTTCGTGTCGTGACCACGGGTCAAGCCAATAATGGTCACTCCATTCTCCAAAGCTTTGATCATGATATAGTCAAAATGGACAGCACCATTTAGTTCAGTCATGATGGATACGTCCTCCCTCTTCAGTCACAAACGGTAGTTGAATCTAGATTCTGTTTTGCTTGGACAATCTCCTTTTTCTCTTTGGAAGTTTCACTGGGAGACCAACCGGGCGGAGCCACCATTCGGTGTGCGATCCGCTCAGCAGTCAAAGCCTGCAAGAGTTGGGCACTACCGTCGGCCCACAAGCTGCGGTCAGCCAAATGGAGAATCGTATCGTCTAAAGCCAAAATGACAGGGAGAGCACCGCTGTGTTCCTGTACCAGCGAGGCAGCCCGATTTACCTGCTCGGCTGTGGGTGACACCAAGAGCCATCGCGTCAGGGGCAGGCAGGTTTCGACCACAAGAATACCCTGCTGTTCGGAACCAAGCAGCGCCCAAAAGTCGTCCACATTCATCTGTGGTGGTCGCTGGCTGCAGTGAAACGTTACGGCACCGTGCGGTGTGTGCAGGCAGCCCTGCCAAGACCCTCGGCGTTGGTCCAGCTGCAGAACTCGCCCTGCTTCAACCCGATCAAAGCCGTTTCGAAAGGGTTCTAAGTAATCGGACCAATCGCTAGCCGGGTGGTAGACGACATGAATGCCGAATAGCTCGTGTTCCCATTGAGCCCACTGCGCTGCTGTCGGCACCGGTGACGCAGGCTGTTGTGTTAGCTGCTGCAGGGTTTGCCAAAGGGCGGACCGCTCACCTAAGTAGTCCAGGGCTCCAGCTTTCAACAGCCTGATGATTGTGTCCTGGGGAATGGCCCAACGGTCCATAAGGGCTTGTAAGTCGGGAGACCCCCCATTGGCTATGGCTTGTTCCAACTTTGCGAGCAATGGTTTGTTGAGGCCTTTGACAAGAGACAGTCCCAACCTAAGCTGTCTTGGAGCACCGGGCCGTGATTCCACGGCACAATGCGCAAGGTCGGGTGGAAGCACTTCGACATTGTTCTGCAGAGCATTGACCAGAACTCGCCGGGCATTCCGGTGATCGCCGCGATGCAGCAGTGCCGCAAAGAAGGCTGCCGGATAGTGTTGCTTTAGGTATGCACACTGGAAGCTGATACGAGCATAGGAAGCGCTGTGTGACTTGTTGAAAGCGTAACCTCCGAATCGCTCCATGTGGGCGAATAAGGTTTGTGCCTCCTGGACCGACATACCTTGAGTCGCAGCGCCCTGAACAAAGGTTTGCCGAAACTGCTGAATCAACTGCGGTTGCTTTTTGCTCATGGCAGCACGCAGTTCATCGGCTGCAGCCAAAGAAAGACCCCCGATTACGTGGGCTGCTTGCATAACCTGCTCTTGATAAAGCATCAGCCCATGGGTCTCGGCCACTACTGGGGCGAGAAGGGGATGCACTGGTTCGGCGATTTCCTCCCCTCGCCGTCTTCTGCTCAAAGCCGGGACAAACTGCAGTGGACCCGGTCGTCCCACGGCCAATAGCGCAATGAGATCTGCAAAGCTGCGGGGCTCAAGCTGTCCGATTACGTCTTGAAACAAAGCGCTTTCCAGTTGGAAGATGCCAAAGGTGTCTGCCCGACAGATATAGTCGTACGTGTCTGAGTCATCGAGATCCAATGCGTTTAACTGAAACGAGTCATGGTCAGACCGGATAAGCGCTTCGGCATAATGCAGCAGTGTAAGTGTGCGCAGTCCCAAAATATCGATTTTTAACAGACCTAACTTCTGCAGCGAATCCATATCCATATGGGTAACGCCGTATCCTCCATCATGATACCGCAGACTGGTATAGTGGAGCAGCGGTTCCTTGGCTACGACAATTCCGGCAGCGTGGATGCTCAAAGAGCGCTTGCGGCCATACAGGCCGCGGGCCGCTCGAATCAGACTCTCAGCTTCTGGAACTCTACGCAGCATGATATCCCATGGCGGTGCTTCATCGCTGCTGGTTCCAAGTTCCAGACAGCGATGGAGAATGGTTTCGGGTACATCCAGCACCTTGGCTGCATCGCGCAGCGCCGCTCGGATCCCAAAGGTACCGTAGGTGCCTATCTGTGCCGCATACGAGCGACCATAGTGATGCAGAACATACTGCACCACTTCATCACGGCGCTGCGCACAAAAATCCAGATCGATGTCTGGTGGGGATACTCGGTTTGGGTTCAAGAAACGCTCAAACATCAGACCATAGTCCAAAGGGTTGACGTCGGTGATGCCTAATGCATAGGCCGTTAGACTTCCAGCTGCACTGCCCCGTCCAGGTCCCACTGGGATGCCCTGCTCGCGGGCAAAACGAACAATGTCGGCAACGATAAAGAAGTACTGTGTAAAGCCCATTTCTGTGATGATGTCATACTCGCGCTGGAGGCGAACTGCATGTTCCTCATTGATCAACGGGCTTCGTTGGCGCAGACCGGCTTTGGCTGCTTCCAGTAAACTGCAGTGGCTCTCTACCGTGGGCAGTTGTGTGCGTTCCAGGGTCAGTGTTACTTGACAGCGGGCTGCGATCTCTTCTGTAGAGCTGGCTGCATGGGCGAAAGGAGCCAAACGCTCCGTGAGCAGTGACGGCTTGGCCAATGGTCGCCAGCTTCTGCCCAGCCGCTCATCTGTGTTCGACACTGTTGACCCAGCAGTCGTCTGCAGTTGCTGCATGCAGTGCAGAGCAATTTCCTGGTGTGCGTGCAGAAGACACCCCTCTTGTGCTCCAGTGAACTGTGCTCCTACTGGTTCTAGGGTTTGCAGTAATCGTTGACTGGCATGTCGCTTCTCCTCCGAATCCACTTCTACCTGAACGTACCAGTGATGGCATCCAAAGAGATCCAATCCAGCTCGATACAACCGAACGACGCCCGCTTCATCCCAAGGTTCTTGGCAATCGCTGAACCAACCTGCCCAACAGCTGCCAGTTAAGGCAATCAGACCTGATTTCGCCTGCTGCAGGTCCTCCATTGTCACAGGTCCTTCTTGCGAAGCCAGCCACAGCAGGTTACGATAACCAACGCTCGTTTCGGCCAACAGCACCAATCTCCGAACGCAGCTTTCGTGTTGAACCGACAACTCCAGCCCGAAAATCGGCCGTACACCCGCGGCTTCGCAGGCCGTATGGAACTCCACTGCCCCGGCCATCGTGTCAATGTCCACAAGGGCCAAACTCTCAATACCCGCAGCGGCCGCAGTGCGCGTCAATTCGGAAATGCTTATGCAGCTGTGTAACAGCGAGTAGTCGCTGTGAACGTGGAGATGAACGAACATGCACTGCAGCCACCTTTCCAAAAAAAAGCTGGAGGAATCCTCCAGCTAGGCGTTGAGTTCTTGCATATGAGCGAATAGGTCCGTTACTTCGGTTGTATGCTCGCGAATGATTTTTCCGCCAAGGCCCGTAATTTTGTTCTCGAAATGCTCGTAACCCCGATCAATGACATCAATACCGTAAATTTCGGTGCGCCCTTCGGCGGCCAAAGCCGCAATGGCTAGGGCTGCTCCGGCTCGCAGATCGGTCACTTCCACAGGAGCTCCGGTCAACTGTGCCACACCGCGAATGATCGCGGTCTCTCGTTCCACTTTTACGTCAGCACCCATGCGCCGCAGCTCATCCACGTAACGAAATCGGTCGAAGATGGTCTCCCGGATGACGCTGGTCCCATCAGCTAGACAAAGTGCTGCCACTAACGGCTGTTGCAAATCCGTTGGATAACCAGGATAGGGAGACGTCTCAACGTCAATGGCATGGAGACCGTTGGGCGCTGACACAGTCACTTCGTTGACACCTTTTTCAATCACCATGCCCATCTCTTCAAACTTAATCATTGGTGAGCGCAGATGTTCCAAAACGATATTTTTCACCGTAATGCGGCCCTTGGTAATACCGGCCGCCAACATATATGTGCCCGCCTCAATACGGTCAGAAATCACGGAGTACTCCGTTCCATGCAGAGACTCTACGCCCTCGATACGGATGACATCGGTCCCAGCACCGCGGATCTTCGCTCCCATACCATTCAAAAATATGGCTAGATCTACGACTTCCGGCTCTTTGGCGGCGTTTTCCAACGTGGTGGTACCGTCAGCCAAGGAAGCCGCCAACATCAGATTGATAGTGGTACCAACGCTAGACCGGTTTATGTAGACCTTAGCACCCTGCAAACGCTGGCAGGAGGCCTTCATGAAGCCATGTTCAATGGCGACGTCGGCACCCATTTGCGAAAAACCTCGAATATGGTAATCCACAGGCCTAGAACCAATGGCGCAGCCTCCTGGCAGTGGAACCTCTGCTCGGCCTAACCGAGCCAACAGGACTCCGGCTGTGTAAAAGGATGCCCGCATTTTTCGCACCAAATCATAGGGAGCTTGGTGTTTATTCAGCGTCGTTCCATCCACGTGCAAGCGGCCCTCCGCATCGAAGAAAAGCTCCACGCCAAGCCGCCTTAAGATGAGGCAGATCGTTGCTACGTCTGTGTCTCGAGGAACGTTCTCCAAGATGCTCTCACCTTCGGAAGCCAACGCCGCGGCTGCAACGATTGCCAACGCACTGTTTTTGGCACCACTGACGTGAACTTCGCCCTGCAGTGGCCGTCCGCCTTCAATAACAAATCGTGTCGACAAATGATTCACCTCGTTTCTTCGTCCAAATGATCTAAGTAAAATTGGACAACTTCCTCCAAGAGGTCATTGCGCTCCAGTTGACTCAACAAAGTGCGCGCATTGCGATGAGAAGTAATATACGATGGATCACCAGAGACCAAAAAACCCACCAATTGGTCCATGGGCTCATATCCCTTCTCCACTAAAGCTGCACTCACTTCTTTGAGAACGGAACCAATATCGGGTGAACTAGAATCCGCCGAACTAAACATTCTTGTGTGATTCGCTTTATCCATTTTTTCAACCTCCTACAAACAAACAGCTGTGTTGAGCAAACTACCAGGCTTCGCTCAGCCATTTAACTAATTCAGCAATAACGCCGCCAAATCCTGCACGCCTAGAAAATTCGCAGATCTCATGCGTTTGTTGGTGGTATAGTGTTAGTCGCATATTCTGTTGTTCTAGCTCCTTCGATCTCGACCGTAGGTGGCTCCTTTTTGGCCCAATATGGCAGATCGGTTTCGTAGGCTTAGCCCAACAGCAGAGGTTAAGCGTTTGGATCGGGGAAACGCCTGCTTCCAGGCGTTTCGTACTCAGCCTTGACTCACGCATTGCCATTTATGAGTCAGGTCTGCATACAGACCTGCAGCACCCTGTTGGCTCAACGCACGAAGCTGCGGGTTTGGATCGGGGAAACGCCTGCTTCCAGGCGTTTCGTACTCAACCGTGACTCACGCATTGCCATTTATGAGTCAGGTCTGGTTGGGTAGATGATTCCAGCGTAAACCTATGAACAATGCAGAGGAATTCTGTTCAAAAGCGAGAATACCTATGGCGAGAACTCTTGTTTAGCGCCTCTGCAGACGTGATAGTCAAACCTGCCCGCCCATGCTTGCTGAATCCAGAGCAGATCTGCTCAGCACGGCCTTCGGCTTGCAGACCTGTTTCATGGAGGATGTTGGTGGAGCTAACATGCGTTCGGCGAGCGCTTGGAAGGTGTTCCGCTTCCGATGCTCCAAGCGCTCCGTACGCGGAGCACTTCTGCGAAGTTAGCCTGCGGGGGTCGGCAAGACGGAATGCACGGCTCACAAAACTCTGAAGGTGAGGAATGATGATGACCAAAAAGCGTTTGTATCTGTCTCGTAAGGATCGTATGATCGGCGGTGTGGCTGGAGGTATTGCGGAGTATTTTGATGTCGATTCCACTCTGGTGCGGATCGTTCTCCTTCTGCTTCTACTGCCCGGGGGAGCTGGTTTATTCGCTTATATTGCTGCCATGATTATTATCCCAGAAGAACCGAAAGTACGGATGAAGCCCACGGCGTACGATCCCGACGATTGGGAGGACGCACCCCTGGAGACCCAGAGGACTGCTTCGGCTCCTGAAGGTCTTTCCGAGCAGGAGGAACAGGAAGCCATTGAAGAGTTGAAGCGTGCTGCCCGCGACCTAGCCGAAGCGGGCGGTGATGCAGCTCAGGATGTAGCAGCGCGAGTACGCCGTTCCATCGATCGCTTAGCAGACCAAGAAAAGCCGAGACAGCAGCGACCTGAACCGCAGCCGACGATCGGTGAGCAAGACGATCAGGATACCAGTAAGCTTCTGGGACTGATTTTGGTTGCGATCGGCGTGTTCTTCTTGATGCGAACCATCCTTCCCTGGTTCCCCTGGAATGCTCTGTGGCCAGTGGCGTTGATAGCCGTAGGTGCAGTGATGCTGTTTAAGGGCATTGGTGATCGATAATGCGAAGCCAGAATCTAGTGAATGGAACCATTCTAATTCTGTTGGGTTTGGCATTCCTTGGACGGAATTTGGGAATCCTTCCTGGTATTCCTTGGAGTAACCTCTGGCAGTTGTGGCCAGTTTTCCTGATTATCTTCGGACTACAGGTTCTCTTCCCCAAAGGAAAAATGAGTGTCCTGGCCCCCATCATCCTGATTATTGCGGTTGTGATTGCCCTCTTTGGTTTGGGCCCTTTCCAACGGGGGGTACAGGATTACGGCAGCCAACGCCAGAGCCTAGCTCTGGCTGAGTCCACGACGCAAGCGGGTTTGACCTTGAGGAACGTGGGAGTCGCTCATCTGCGCGTCATCGGGGGCGAGTTAGAAGGAAGCCAGGCCATGGAATATAGTGCGAACCGTCAAGTCATCGACCGCAGCGATGTTGAGGTTTCGCCAGCTAAGACCGACTACTATCTGTATGGACGTTCGAGTTCGCGTTGGGTTGGGATGACGGCGCTGCCGAACGTCCACGTTGTTTTGGATACCGGTGTACACTGGCATTTGGACCTGAGTCTTGGCGTTGGTGCCGTTAAGGCAGATCTACAGAGCCTTCCTTGGGAGCAACTGCGCATTGACGCCGGTGTTGGGCAAATTTCCGTCCAAGCTGGACCTGCGGCATGGGCGCGCACGATGGCGATTCATAACGGCGTCGGCAGTGTTAGTCTCGATCTCCATAGAGAGATACCGGTATCGGTTCGTCTAAACACGCCCTCATTTATGAACAATCTCGAAAGAGCTGGATTCGTCCGAGACGGCGACCGCTACGTTTCCGCTAACTATCGTGATTCGGATACGCCGTTGGACATAACCGTAGATGGCGGCATTTCGCAGGTTTCCGTACGGTGGAACCGATAATCTATCAGAAAAGGGTGATCTTTCGTTGCTCGCAGAACGATTGGCTGCAGCTGCCAAAAAGCGCTATTCCTGTCGCAGTTATAAAGACCAACCACTTGAATGCTTGAATGAGCTCGAAGCTTTTGCCGAGGATGGTTACGAGATACTTGGCTCATTTTCCGATGTGCGGTTTTGCATTCTGCGGGATCCGGAGGCGAGCAGAAGTATTATGAAGGGGCCTTGGGGGCCTCTACCCAGCCTACTATTGATGGCGGTGCGTACGGATCGTCC
The DNA here is from genome assembly GCA_007132255.1 of Limnochordia bacterium. GTDB lineage: Bacteria > Bacillota > Limnochordia > Darwinibacteriales > B1SED10-159 > SLOZ01. Next base: position 7,798 of record SLOZ01000175.1, read on the forward strand.
ACATTTTTTGGAGGCATTGGGGTACGCTGGACAACAGGTCATCCTTGAGGCCACAGCGTTGGGCATCCAAACGTGTTGGGTTAGCGGGATGTTTTCTCTGGATAAGGCTACCAAACACTTTCCAGGCTTGGAGAAGCACTGGAACGTTGTGGCGGTATCGCCGTTGGGATATGCCAGCGCTAATGCCAAAACCGGAGCCAAGCAGAAGTTATTCAAATTTCTGAGCGCCCAGCGAGGCCGCCGCCATGGGTTAGACGTCATCATGCATCCCACAGAGTTAGCTAGCCTGCCACCGGTTTTAGTCAACGCCCTGCAGGCTGCAGCGCAAGCACCGTCAGCTTTGAATCAGCAGCCTTGGCGGTTCGCCATTCGGGGAACAGAACTCACCATCTCATCCAAACATCCGGCACCTAAGCCTGATCATCCATCACGTTTAGATTTAGGTATAGCGATGTTAGAATTTGCCGCTGCGGCGCGTGCGCTTGGCGAGGATGGTTTTTGGCAGCCACGCCAGACTGAAGGCAATCCTATTGCCGCATTCATTCGCGAGCCATGACGCCTGCTCCAAAATTTATGTTGGATACCAATGTCTTTGATGCCCTTTACACCAGTGGGCATTGGCAGACGGCTCACCGTCTGCATGGTCGTGCCGTGACATGGTTGACCACTCCGATGCAGGAACAGGAACTCAGCCGGAGTCCGAACCGTAACCTGCAAAGCTTGCCTCGGGATGTCTATCCCCCGGTGGACTCTAACCGTTACGTCGACGTTGATCAACGGATTGCATTGACCGCCCGACAGTATGGTGCTGGCTTAGTCACCGATGACAAACGGCTCGCTGCTTGGTGTGCGGAGCAGCTTCCTGAGCTGCCGTTGCTGTCGTCGACGCAGCTCATTGCTTGGATCTGCTCTGTCGAATGTGAACCCACTTCCTCACCCAAAAAAGACCGAAACCCGTAGGGGTCTCGGTCTTTTCGTTGGTTGTGTTTAATGCAGCAGACCGAAGTCTTCTAACATCATACGGGCCACTGTGTCATAATCCATGGCTTCCACGTCAACCAATTGATTGTAGTACGAGATTGCCGCTTCATCAATAGCTCCGAGCAATGGAGCAATGATGTCGTGAATTTCTGGATGGGCATTGACAAATGCGTTGGTCGCTACTAACGACGCATCATACGGCGGGAAGAACTGGAGATCGTCTTCTAGAACAACCAAGTCCATGGCTGGAATGCGACCATCGGTGGAGTACGCTACAGCAGCGTCCACGTCACCTTGGGCTACCGAACGGTAGAGCAGTCCATAGTCCATAGCTGCTACGCGTTGGAAACGGTCGATACCGTAGAGTTCAAGCATATCATAGTAACCGTCGCCTTCCCGTTCGCGGAAGGTAATGTCCATGGCGATCGTCATATCACCGGCTAGATCCACAAGGTCTGAAACTGTGCTGACGCCGTGCTCGTCGGCGAATTCCTGCCGGACAGCGATGGCATAGGTGTTGTTGAAACCGAATGGATCGAACCAGAAGGCGTCATAACGGTCGTGGTATTCCTGCTGAACGAACTCGAGAACGCGCTCACGGTCTTTCCACTCATCGGTTACTTCCATCCCCAAAGGGCCGGTGAACTGCGTACCGGTCCAAGAAACATACATCTGAACGTCATTGGACATCATGGCTGCATGCAGTAGATGCGAACCTTGGAAGTTCCGAACATGACGAATCTCCAGATCGGTTTCCTGTTCGATGAGCAGCTTAACAGCTTCAGCCAAAATCTGCGGTTCCGCAAAGTTACCTGAGGCGATAACAGCATCTTGGGCCAAAGCGGTTCCACCTAGTGTACCAACCAACAGTGCAATCATCAGAAACGAAAATAGTCTCTTCAAAGTACTCTCTCCTTTATAGTGTTTATTTCTCACGGGCGATGCGTAATCCCCGTGGTGTTACAAAGTATTCAACCTTACCTAAGATGAAATCAGCGAGCAGGGCCAACAATGCAGCTGGAATCGCTCCCAGCAGAATCAGTTCATCTCGCACCATGCCCAACCCAGTAATAATGAAGTCACCAAGACCTCCGCCACCGATCAGGGCGGCCAATGTAGCCGTTCCAATAATGATAACCGTGGCTGTGCGGATCCCGCCGATGATCACCGGGACAGCAATGGGCAGTTCCACCATATACAAACGTTGAAAATACGTCATGCCCATCCCTGTAGCAGCCTCTTTGATACCTTCATCCACAGAACGAAGGCCGATATAGGTGTTGCGCAGAATGGGAAGCAAAGCATACAAGAATAAAGCAATCATAGCCGGCCGTTGGCCAATTCCAAAACCTAAAGGAATCATCAATGCCAACAGCGCCAAACTAGGAATGGTTTGGAGGATATTGGCTAGAGCCATAACAGGAACCTCCACAAGGCGATAGCGAGTGGCCAAGATTCCCAAGGGAATGGTTACCAGCGTGGCAAAACCGACAGGAATAAATACTAAAAGCAGATGTTCGCGCAGCGCATAGAGGACTTCCGTCTGCCGCTGTATCAAAAGATTAAAGAAACTTTCAAACATGCTATACACCTCCTTTATTCGCTGCTGCTTTCATCCCACAGTTCCACAAGGCTTTGCAGCAGCCAAGCCCTTGTAACAACACCAACGGGCCGGTTTTGCCGGTCCACAACCACAAGAATGCGTGTATCAGAAGCCAACTGGGCTGCAGCGTCACGAACGGTCGTGTTACCGCGTACGGTAATCACTGACTCTGTGACTAGTTCTTCCACCGAACTGGCCTTCCCCTGCTGGCGCTGGATGCTATTTGCTGTCACAGTGCCCTGCACGCGGTGGCCGCTGCCTTTCGTAACCACAGCGATGTCGGTACTGGTCCTTTTCATCTTGGCCAGGACTGCCCGAGGTGTATCCTTAACATCGACGATCATGGGATTTGTTACCATAATATCGGATACCGGGGTGATATCCGGTTGTGGCGCTAGCCGGTCCTCGCCGATAAACTCGCGAACGAAATCGTTGGCGGGGTGTTTGAGCATTTCCTCCGGTGAAGCGGCTTGAACGATGTTCCCGTCCTTCATTAGTACGATGACATCAGCCATGGCGAGGGCTTCATCCATGTCATGTGTAACGAAGACGATGGTTTTGTTTAAGCGCTGTTGCAGATCTTTCATTTCCTCCTGCAGTTGATCACGGGTAATGGGATCCAGGGCTCCGAACGGTTCATCCATGAGGATAAGATCGGGTTCAGCTGCTAGCGCCCGCAAAACACCGACACGCTGCTGCTGTCCTCCACTGAGCTCAGCTGGATACCGTTCGGCATAGATATCTGGATCCAGCCCAACCATTTCCATGAGTTCATAGGTTCGTTTTTCGCGTTCTTCTTTGGATGCTTTTTTCAGTTTCGGTACAATGGCGACATTGTTGGCAATGGTCAAATGGGGAAACAGACCAATACTCTGAATGACATAGCCGATGTCACGTCGCAGTTCCACAACATTCATCTGTGATGTGGACTGGCCATTGATGATGATATCACCCGAGGTCCGTTTAACTAAATGGTTGATCATCTTGAGAGTTGTAGTTTTACCGCATCCCGATGGTCCAATCAGTACAACGAATTGACCTTTTTCTACGGTTAAGTTGATGTTGTCCACAGCCACGAATGTGTCGTCGCCGGTGCCAAAAACTTTGGTCAGTTCTTTCAATTCTAACAATCTAATCCCTCCTTACCAACGAGGCTAGTTCCCGCAGGCTTTGCTCCATTTTTTCTGTGTTGCGTTTCTGTGCTTTAATGGCCCGTTCCAACTGCTCAATGATCACATCGGCTTCATGGGTCTGCTTTTGTGATGCTAAATACTCCTCTGCCTTACCTTGAGAAAGAACTTGAACACCCGAACCGTGTTTAACATCAACCACGCCATGTTCATGGAGCAGCGCCATGGCCTTGCGGATGGTTTCTGGAGAGACTTTGTAGAGGCTGGCCAAGGTAGACCGGCCGTGCAAGCGATAACCTGGAGGATATCGTCCCTGCACAATCTGTGAAGCAATATTGAGTGCAACGGACTCGTATTTGGGAATCCGTTCAGCTTGAACAGCCATAATGTCGCTTCCTTTCTTTACGGACTTCACGTCGCAGTGACAACTTATTATACCCATGATAGGTTGTCACATGCAAACCCGGTATCACTCCTTCCTGAGTCCTTAGCTGTGGCAGCAGCGGCTCACAGGCGTATGGCTAACGGATCCTTTGTTATACTCGCTGAAACAACTTATATCATCGTTAAGGGTTGTCACTTTTGCGCAAAAAAAGAGAGGGTTTCCCCTCCTAAACAGCTCTTAGAGCCGTTTCTCATACAATGCCAGTGGATCGCCATCGGTCCAAAAATCCGCCACTTCGGCCACCATGGTGTATCCCACCGCTTCGTAAAAGGCTCGAGTGCTGTCGCAGTATGACGCTGTAGTGGTTTCAGTAAATATGACGCGTCCACCCCGTGAACGCAGTTGGTCCTCGAGGGCTTCGAGAAGCTTGCGACCGATACCGCCGCCCCGCTGACCTTTTTTGACCGCGAAGGATGCCAAAAAGAAAACGCCATCGGCATCGGGACGTTTTGTTGCTCCCACGACTCCTACCACTTCCCCCTCCTCGTTGCGGGCTGTCAGGAATAGATCGTCAGGCATCTTGCCGGCAATAAACTCTCTGTAATTTGACTCGGCTTTCTCAAAATCTCGCTCATAGAAAAACTCAGGCAGACTGCGAATGGCCTCGACAGCGCCTTCTAAAGACTCATTCGATAATGGTTCAATGCGATGTTCCATTGTCAAATTCAACTCCTATCCAAGTGGTCTTTGCGTTCATGGATTCGTGCAACAGCGAAGAGATAATCGCTGACGCGATTTAGGAAGGGGACCGCCACAGAAGCCTGCTGCAGTCCATCTTCGTGACAGCGTACGGCCAGTCGTTCTGCTCGGCGCGCCACGGCTCTGGCAGCGTGAACATGGGCATTAGCTTTGTTCGAACCAGGTATGACAAACGCGCGCAGCGGAGGAAGTTGTCGTTTATACGAAGCGGTCCATTCTTCTAATTGGCTTACCGCCTGCTGCAGCTCCAAAAGGGCAGCATCATCCAAGGTCAAGCCAGCCATGCAGGCGGCTGCGGACAGAAGTTGTTCTTGAAGCCAGTACAGTTCCGCAGCGGCCGTTGTCCCGACATACTGGCGAGCCACTCCAATATACGCCGAGAGCTCATCGACGGTTCCATAGGCTTCGACCTGCAGTGTTGCTTTGGAGATTCTCTGCCCGGCGGCATTCCTCGTGAACCCTGAGTCACCCGGTCTTGGTGTTTGGCGGCCCATCACCATCGTCCCCTTTCACACGGCTAAAATCCCTTCAGAACAAACGACTCTCGCGTTGACGAGCCTCCTGCAGCAGGCGTTGTTCTGCTAGCTTGACATAGCCAGCATCAATGTCATAGCCCACGTAATGGCGGTCATTGCCAGCAGCAGCCAGGCAGGTAGTCCCGGAGCCGCAGAAAGGATCAAGCACCGTATCACCACGGAACGTATATAACTGGATGAGGCGGCGTGGCAGTTCCACCGGGAAAGGAGCAGGATGGCCAATCTTGCGCGCTGATTCTGTGGGAAAATCCCAGATACTCTTGGTAAAAGTCAGAAATTCATCCCGTTCAATGGTGTTCTCACGGTCACGGGCGTCTCGTTTGTAGCCAGCTTTCGAGAATACCAGGATATACTCGTGTACATCACGGAGGGTGGGATTGGAAGCGCTCATCCAGCTGCCCCAAGCACAGGAGCCGCCCGAACTAGCAGCCTTATTCCAGATGATCTCACCGCGCATTAAATAGCCTAACTCTAACATATCATGGGTAATATACGAGTGCAGGGGAATATAGGGTTTGCGCCCGAGGTTAGCCACGTTGATGGCCAGTCGCCCGCCGGGCTGCAGAACCCGAAGTGTTTCGGCAAAGACATCCTTGAGCAATTGCAGATATTCCGGTAGTGACAAATCTTCGTCGTATTGCTTGCCTACATTATATGGGGGTGAAGTCACGGCCAAGGCAATGCAATTATCGGGAAGTTCTTCCATGCGGCGGCTGTCGCCTTGAATGATCAGGTCACGAGCTTGTGCCGGCACAGACACGATTGGTCCGCTGGAGTCTTCCGCAGTCTTCTCCGAATACATCTGCCTTCGGTAGAACGTACTGGCATCATGACCTTCCCGTTTTGACACTCCGAAGTCCTTGGTGGTTGTACCCTTACGTGGCATGAATAACTCCTTCCTAACAGGCTCGCGTTTACTCAATCACAACGGTCCAATCAATATTGGCTGTTTGGGATACCATACCGGCTACAGAACAATATTTCTCCATAGACAGCTCCACAGCGGTTTCCAGAGCCTTTTGATTGAGATCCGCGCCTCGAAAACGGAAGACTACAGTTACCTGCGAAAACACTTTCGGGTGAGTATCTGTACGTTCTGCTTCAATGTCAATGTGCATGCCCTGTAGTTCGACACGTTTCTTCTTAAGAATGTGCAGTACGTCAATGCCAGAGCAACCAGCCAAGCCCATCAGGACCATCTCCATGGGTCCAGCTGCGCTTGCGAGGCCGCCATTAGCTTCACTGGTATCCATGACTACGGCGTGGCCGCTTCCGGACGTGCCCAAAAATCGCATATCGCTTGTCCACTGTACGGATACGTTCATGATTCTTCCTCCTGTTTGACCGTGATGAATGTCACGGCATTTTGAATTCGCTGCACTGTTACCTCACGGCCTAAAATGGGAAGCACTTCATACATACTGGGACTGGAGTTTGTTCCCGTAACAGCCACTCGCACAGGCTGCATAACGTCCCCTAGTTTGCAGTCAAATTGCTCCATCGCTGCGGCAAATACCGGTTTCAACGTAGGTTCGTCAAACGTGCTCACTGTGTTCAGATGTTTGGCTAAAAACGTTAGAATCTCCTGGGCACTTCCCTTGAGCAGCCCTTTGCGAGCGGCTTTCTCCTCATACTCGACGACGTCTTGAAAGAAGTACGAGGCACTCACTTCAATTTCGTCCAAACGCTTGAGCCGTGGCTGTAGAGTCTCCAATACCCGTTCCACCCGGGCCGTCTGCTCTGTAGTTGGTGACTCATCCACCAAACCAGCTCTTTGGAAAAACGGAAGAGCCGCCGCTGTTAGTGTAGGTAAATCGAGATCTCGTAGATAGACACCATTCAGCCACTCAAGTTTTTTGAGATCGAATACGGCTGGATTTTTGCTGACACGCTCCAAAGCGAACTTTTCGATAAGCTCGGATGGTGCGAAGACAGTTTGAGAATCATCGTATCCCCACCCCAATAAGGCTAGGTAGTTGACCATGGCTTCCTGTAGGTAGCCTTCATCGCGAAACTGTGTAACGGAAGTAGCGCCGTGCCTCTTACTGAGCCTCGTCTTGTCGGGGCCTAAGATCATGGGAATATGGGCAAACTGCGGTACTGCAAACCCTAACGCTTCATAGATTTGGATCTGTTTCGGTGTGTTGGACAGATGGTCTTCACCCCGGATCACATGGCTGATCTGCATCAAAGCATCGTCTACGACCACCGCAAAGTTGTACGTGGGCATGCCGTCCGTCTTGAAGATCACGAAGTCATCCAACTGCCGGTTATCGAAGGCGACAAGACCGCGAATTCTGTCGTCGACGGTGGTTTGCCCATCGTAGTCTGTGGCAAAGCGCAAAACGGAAGTGAGTCCAGCCGCCCGTTTGGCCTCACGCTCATCAGCGGATAGGTGACGGCAGCGCCCGTCATATTTGGGATCGCGTTTTTCCGCACGAGCTTCCTCTCGCATGGCGTTGAGTTCTTCACTGGTGCAGAAACACTCATAGGCTCGCTCGGATTGCAGAAGCTGGTCTGCGTATTCCTTGTATAAATGAAGCCGCTGGCTTTGGAAGTAAGGGCCGAAGTCGCCACCTTTGTCGGGGCCCTCATCCCAATCCATGCCCAAAAACCGCATACCCTCTAAGATCCCTTCCAGCGATGCCTCGGTGGACCGAGCCATATCTGTGTCTTCAATTCGCAGAACAAAGACCCCGTGCTTTTGGCGAGCTAAGAGCCAGTTGAACAGTGCAGTTCGGGCACCGCCCACGTGCAAAAAACCTGTTGGGCTCGGTGCGAAACGTACTCTAACTGTGTCCATCAATATTCCTCCCTACACCATGCGCCGAATGATATCGTCGACATCACCTGGCATGAAATCAATAGGCGCTACCTGCAGCATGGTATACGCGCCGGGCTCTTGTTTAGCCACGGCCCGTCCTGCAGCACACATAATCTGCGCGGTCAGAGCCGGGTTGTTGATCCGCATGTCCCAGAGAAACCGCTGATTATGCGTGGCACCGGACACGCCGCGTCGTTCCATCGTTACACCATGTCCCATGTCAATCAAAGCTTTCACGTCGGGAACCACTTGAACATGGGTCTCATCATTGACAAAGTAGGGATCCGATTTGATCGTGTTTTCCACAGCCGCTGCATCAGCACCGGGTGCCAGTTCTACATACACCATGCGCCGATGAATACCAGTTCCCACGGGAATCGTCAAAGAGAGGGCATCAACTACGCCTTCCATAGCTTTAACAGCAACGGAATGGCCCATGCTCATACCTGGTCCAAAATTGGTGTATGTGATCCCGGCCGGTGCCATGACCTCCAAGAGGGCTCGAACCACAGAATCGGTTCCCGGGTCCCACCCTGCGGAGATAATGGCCGCGGTGCCGTGAGCTTTGGCGAGCTTGTCAAGATCCAAACGTAAGTCGGCTAGGTCACCGTGGATATCGTAGCTGTCCACGGTTCGAATGCCCTGCTGGAGCAGATCACTGGCAGTGTCTGGAATGGATCGTGTTGGCGTACAAAGCAGTGCCACATCCACCTGGGTTAGTTCATTAGCGGATTGGACGACAGGTACGTCCGCCAGCTCTCGGGGTTGCTCAATCTTCGGTCCAGCTTGGCGTCGAATGACACCGGCCAAATCCATGTCGGGCGCTGCTTGCACAGCCTCCACTGCATAGCGGCCTATATTCCCATATCCTACAACCGCAACCTTTAATGTGTTCATTCTACATACCTCCAAGAGAAAATCCTGACACTGTGGCCAGGAGAAAATGGTTTTAGAGACCCGTCAGTGGTGTCTTCCCGTGACTGCATCCACAACCGCAGGTTTCGGGAATACGCTGCAGTGCTTTCATCAGCAGTCCTTTCAGGTTCTCCGTATTCTGTCCCATGATTTCCACAACCTCTTCATGACTTAGAGGCTCGGCCGCAATACCGGCCCCCATATTGGTTACCATAGCCACTGTACTATAACATATGCCGGCTTCCCGGGCCAAGGTAGCCTCCGGAACACCGGTCATACCAGCTAAGTCGCCGCCAAGAATGTTGGTCATGCGGATTTCCGCTGCTGTTTCAAACCTTGGTCCCTCGAAACACGCGTAGCAGCCACGCTCATGAACGTTCAGCCCCAGTTCGCGACCGGATTGGTAAAGACTAGCTCGAACTTCGGGGCAATAGGGATCGGTGACGTCTGTATGCACTACAGGGTTTTCGCCCCCATCGAAAAACGTATGATCACGGGTTTTTGTGAAATCCAGATATTGATCCACGACCACGAAGTGGCCGGGCTTCATGCTGCGATTGACCGAGCCAACCGCGTTCGTGGCCAAAATCCTATTTACACCAAGTTTTTTGAGCGCAAAGATGTTGGCACGATAGTTGATGCGATGCGGTGGAATGCTGTGGTCCTGGCCATGGCGAGCCATGAACGCGACCTCAAGACCTTCATAGGTACCTATGGTTACACCCACTGATCCATAAGGCGTTTCTACTGTTTCCGTTCGAATGTTGCTCAAAAGTTCTGGGTCATAGACTCCTGTTCCTCCGATAATGGCATAGTTCAAACGTATGCCCTCCAATCTTCTAGTGGATATTCTTTTTATGTTCGCTCCGCATGGCGCCGGTTCCTGCTGTCCGGCCGAAAACCAACAAGATCCCATTTATTGGTAACTAAAACGCGAACAAAAAGCCACCGAGCGTGGACTCGATGACTCTTTGACGCCTTTCGTCATATAGGCAATGCCCGCCGGAAACGGGACATAAGGATCTTAACCCTTCATGCGCTGGTGTTGAACTTGGCTTTTGATTTCGCTTATGACGTCAGGCAGTCTGTGTCCCGTAACTTTGTTCATCACCGTTTCTCCGACAATAACCATCGGTCCTTCCGCACATTTCTGACAGCAGAAGGCCGCTCGCAGTTTGACTTCCTGGTCCAGTTCACCTTTGGTCACCTGCAGTTTAAGGTTCTTCAGTAGATCAACGGAGCCTTTGAGGTAACAACTGGTTCCTACACACACCTGGACATCCACCGACGCCTTCGGCTGATGCGTCAACTCTAGACTGTCGTCTTGAACACGACGGCGAGAACCGTACGTAGTGTGTAATGCATGGTGAGCCGCTTCACTGCCCGGACCTTGCAGCCACTTATCATAGAAGCTGTTGACCATGGGGTTTTGTTGTGACTTATGCATCTGCAGTAACTGATCTTCCTTATAAAGTCCTTTGCCGCGGGTATGGGTGGTTTGGGTCATCTGCTGCGTAATCGGCTGTCCGGCACCACCCACACATCCTCCCGGGCAGGCCATGACTTCAATGAGATCAAGTTCTTCGGCTCCGCTTTTGACAGACTTGAGGAGCCGACTGGCGTTGGCCAGTCCATGAACTACGCCAATGCGCACCGTGGTTCCGTCCAAGTCGACGACGGCTCGCTTCACACCTTCGTAGCCGCGAACGTCTTGAAACACAACATGGTCTAATTCCTGCTTCGTTACCTTCTCATATGCATGACGTAAAACCGCTTCCGAAACGCCGCCTGTAACGCCAAAGATCACGCCCGCACCAGTGGTGAACCCAAATGGCATGTCCAAAGACGTCGGTTCCAGGCTGGCAAAATCGATGCCCGCCTCGCGGATCATACGAGCTAACTCCTGCGTCGTGATGACAACGTCCACATCCGGTTGATCGGCGGTGGTAAACTCTTCCCGGCCCGCCTCGAACT
>SLOZ01000444.1 GCA_007132255.1 Limnochordia bacterium
GATAGAGACCGAAATGCTGCGATCAATATTCACAGAGTTAGGGCATTAACTCTTGGGGTAGAAACTGTAAGACCTGCATCAGCAGGCTAGTTTTGTGCGATACCAGAATCCCCTGGCTTCAGCCATGGGGAGTATGTCAATGGAACGGAGGCAATACCGCAAAACACGGTTCAAAATTTGCCGTTTTCGCAAGTGTTATGTCTGTATCGATCGCCTGCGCTAATTGACACCCAATGAATCCAAAGGTGCAAGGGAATCAAGTCTGGCATCCATAGTTTTCACCGCAGCGGAATGGTATCGTTGCAAAAATCATACATGAATTGATTATTTATGTCTATATTTTATCTATATTTTAAATTTATTTGTATTTATGTGTTCAATCTGTCAGCAGTCTGAGGACAGATTCCAACGGGCCAGTCGCTCTACGTTCTCATGTTCCAAGTTCCACCTTTATGGCAGCACAGGACACAAACGCAAAGAACACCACTCAACTGAGTGGTGCCAAATTCCCTTATCCCTGGGTGTTTACAGTGATGGACTCCAGCGGGAGCCAACCGCTAAGCTGTACAAACCCGTCATCTTCTCGGCGCACTCTCCAAGGCGTAGACCGATCGCTGAATACTCTAAGGCCAGGCCAGGCGAACCTTACAATGAGCCTAAGTCTCATTGAGGAAACTAAGCTGAGGTCACCAAAAAAGTCTCCCACCGAAACCTCCCCGGTCCCCCAACTGCGGGCGAGAATCGGTTAGGGGACTTTCCTTGCATGTCTATCTAAATGGTGTTATTGGTGGACCCAAGCGGGATCGAACCGCTTTCCTCCAAAGTACCATTCGCATAACGCACTCTTGACCTCTTTTCAATTAACACGGACAACTATTCCGTTTCGCCTTTCGTGGGATTTGCCCACGTTCCCGAAGGCGAACTCCTTTGCATCCGCGGATCGATACAGGCACGTGCAATCTCGAACAACTACAGTGCCACCGCAGTTCTCTTAGCGTGCAGAGAAGCACGCTTAATATCGCCACCACAATGATCGTCCTGCTCCGAGTATAGACAATCATTCAAGTTCATGCCGACATCGCATGCGCTGTCCAGACGTTCGACCGCTGCCCTCTTATCAGCCCGTTTGCTGAAGGCTACCGAGTGCCGCGCAATTAGGCAGTGCAGAGCGACGCAGCAGCGCAAGAGCGAACCTCATGGAACGAGAGCTAAGAATCATTCTTGAAAAACCAAAGGTTTTTCTTCAATCTGCCGATAAGATAATCAACAGACGAAGTTTCCTCTAGCCGTCGGCATACGAGACTCCACCGTAGTGATCAATGACCTTCTTTGATCCCTGTCGAACCCAAGAAACCATTGAGCCCCTGTTCAGAGCTACCGCTCTGAATGCCGCACCACATACCTAAACCCCAGGAGGTCCCCTATGCGTCTAGTCCCAATCTCAGCAGTTCATGAAGGTAATGTTTTGGGTCAATCTCTCAGCGACGAGTCCGGAAGAATTCTGCTGCGCAAAGGAGTCAAACTCAGCGAATCGTTCATTCGGCAGTTGAAAACCCTTGGCTACGACACCCTGTACATTGAAGACGAATATACTGAAGCAGAAGTCGATGAGGTTCTTAAACCAAAAGTCGTTGCAGAGATCATCCACATGGCCGAATCGATTACCAAGCACCTGACCCAATCGCGACCTAACCAACGCAATTTGAATGACAGCATAAATAGGCTGACTAGTATCTTGGAATCAGTACTGGACGACATCTTGGGAAGCCCTGACGCCGTAACCAATCTCCTTACCATCTCAAACTTTGATGAGTTTACGTACAAGCACTCCCTGAACTGCATGGTCTTAGCTGTCATGTTAGGCGATAAACTTAATTTGGATCGAGAAAGCCTTCTTAACCTGGCAATCGGCTCCGTCTTCCATGACATGGGCAAGTTCTTTGTTCCCAAAGAGATACTCCTAAAACCGGCGAAACTACTGCCCGACGAGATCGAATTAATGCAGAAACATCCTAGAGAAGGCTATAATTACCTCAAAAAGGCGAGTCAGCTCATGCCCACCGCCCGTATCATGGCGCTAGAACACCACGAAAAATGGGATGGCTCAGGATACCCTTCCAGAAAGAAGGGTGAGGATACATATCTGCACAGTCGAATATCTGCTGCTTGTGATGTCTTTGAGGCGCTCACAGCGAACCGTCCATATCGGTCAGGCTGGAGTGTTAGCGAAGCGAGATCGTTTGTCATCGCCGGTGCCGGAACACATTTCGACCCTGATATTGTTCAGCCCTTTTCACGCCTCGTGAACCCATACCCCCTAGATTCATTCGTTCGGCTCTCTGACGGACGAGAAGGCGTGGTCCGCGGTGTGAACCAGACCCTGTTAGACCGTCCTGAGGTGGAAATTTTCGTTGAGGGCGGCCGAACCGTAACGTCCTATATGGAAAACCTCGCAGACTCGAATGACGTCCTGGTGGCTGCAGTTATCCATCAGTTTTCCACACAAGCCGGGTAGGGTAGCGCTATCTTGACACCAGCCCGTGCTTGCCGAGCAATGGATTTGTGCTGACGCTGCGGCAGGCCAGTCTCGACTCCTAACCAATCGTTATTGTCGTGTTGCAGCGACCCGAAGTAGGAGGAGCCATTTGGTGGGATTGGCGCTACAGAAGGCAGCTTTGCGGCGACGCGGTAGGAGAGTTGCACTACGGTTCTGGGTGCTTATGGTCGCTGTTTGTGTGCGACACTACTCAAAAAATCCCCGTCTGTTGCGCTGCGTGTTCAATCTTCTGGAGCCCAATGTTAAACAGATCGAGCCAAGCCTCCGTATTGGAGTAGTCCGTTACATCCTTTGGAACAGGGGAACGACCCGTTATGATGCCTTGGAGAACGGGAAAGATCAACTGCGAAGCTGGCCGCAGCGTTAGGGCCAACAGATATCCCGAGCGGATGTCTTCATAGTCGATGGGAAGCCCGTATTCATGATGGAGCGTTCGCCAAAGTGGTTCCAACAGCAGCTCCTCGTCCTTGTCCACAACATCTCGAATCCAAAACACACCGTTGAACGCAAGTGGGCACAACTCGACCCCCGGCGTACCGATCCCTGCATATGACCAGTCAATCAAGGCCGTCTTTCCCTGGTGAAACCCAATGTTAGGCGGCCAAACATCCTGGTGCAAGAGTGTTTGCGGCAGTGCGTCCAACTTTTCATACACCTGGTCTTCAATGTCCTGCAGGCCTCGAAGCAGATCTCGCCGAGGCCGGGTCAACACTTTGTTGATCACCGCGGCCCTAGGGTGGGAATCAATCGCAGTGCAGAGCCGTTCAAAACATTGAATGTACTGTCGTTGGTACATGGCTTGAGCTCGATAACGCAAAAAAGTGAATGCCTCCAGTTCAACTCTGCGTTCCCACCACACTGCATGCATACCGGCGATATCCCGCACAACCTTCTGAACGGTCTCTGCAGTCCAAGCTATTTGAAATGCCTCTACGCCTAAGTCTTCCATCCACAGCCAATACGTTCCGGATTCGAGATGCACGACCGTGCTAAAATGCTTAGGAATGTAAAGGCCAGGTGACAGATTATCCAAGAGTCCATATTCATAACAGTGGGCTTCGCGGCTAATATGGCCGGAGTCGTTTCGTTGGGCAGAGTTGGGTTTACAGACCTTTAAGATCAGCGACTTAGGGTTGCTTTCCGCTGTGTCTGGTCCGTACAGCAGCCGAAAGCGCACAACCATCCCGCCACCATACTGCTTGTCCGTTATGATCTCTCTTTCGAACTTCACAACGTCTGCCCCCGAATATCCTGCCTGCGCCAGAAGGTTGGTCAGATAGTCCTGGTCAACCGCATCGACATCAGAAACCATTTCCCATGGGATCTTGGCCATAGCTTTCTTGCCTGCTACTAAAAACATATACAAAAGTATACATTCTAGAGTTTTCCTGCTTCAGCGTGTCCGATTTTGCTAAAACTCAGCTACTTTCGTTTGCTATAACACTCCACAGGCGTAGATTCCGAGGTAGCCCCCCCGTATACGTGGCATACTTGCCCGTTAGGTGAGCACAGTATACGTTTCAGCGTATCTGAGGTTAATTGCGGCATTCATATCTCTGTCTATTTCGTGGCCACAACGTTCACATCTATATACTCTCTCAGATAGACTCAGTTTTCGCTTGACTTAACCGCACAAAGAACATGTCTTTGATGATGGGAAAAATCGATCCACTTGCCTTAACTCAATTCCATACTTTTTGGATAAATTGGTTAGCCATAGCTTAAAGGTATAGAAACCTTGCTTAGATACAGCTTTTGACAAGTGTCTATTTTTCATCATCCCGCTAACATTTAGGTCCTCTATTGTTATAGACTGTGGTTTGGTTTTCACCACTTCATGAATAACAAAGAGAATGTATTCTTTGCGAATGTAGGCAATTTTCTGCTGCAGTCGCTGAACTCTAAGAATATTCTTTGCAATGTTCGAGCCTTTAGTAGCAGTTTCACCCCCTTTTTTGGATTCATATTTGCGAGAGAGCGCTCGTTGCTCTCTTTTGCGTTTTTTCTCCATCTGTTTAACACGAGGGCTTTTGTTGATACCCTTAAAACCTGTCCCATCACTAAGAACAGCAAAGCTTTTTAGCCCTACATCAATGCCAACACTGCCAACACCTCTATCTACGATGTATGTTTGCGTAGAGCCAGAGACTTCACAAAGAACCGCTACATAAACTCTGTCCGATTTAATCGATAGGGTCCCACTTCTGACGATAGCGTCAGTAGGAATATACCCAAATTCCTTTAGTCTAACCCAGCCTAACGTGGGAATTTTAACCCGATGTCTATCTATCGTCCAGTCTGGTTTGTTGTTCTATGGAAAATACGCCTTTATAGTTTGATTCTTTTTCTTGCTGTTCATAACTCCTTGCCTTGATTTTCGCGTGCGTTCACACCTTGCCGTTTGCGCTATTTTATCAGTACGGCTTCAGCACACATCGCTTTGTGGGATACTTCAGCCACGGAAGGGTATTTTCCTGCCTGCTTCGGATTAAGCGCAAGCAAACGTGGATTAAAGATCCACCGGTACCTGCTGGACGAGTTCTTCGATCACCCTCTGGCCCGTGGTCCCGCGCAGTTCTTGTTCGGGCCGCAGCATCAGGCGGTGAGCCAGGACAGGCACCGCCACCTCTTGGATGTCATCCGGCTCTACGTAATCGCGTCCTGCTAAGCCAGCCAAGGCTTGGGCAGCGCGATACAGTGCCAAGGAACCCCGGGGACTAGCGCCCAGCTGAACACTGCTGTGGCCCCGTGTACCCTGCGTTAGACGGACAATGTAGTCACGGAGCACATCGGAGACATGGATGTCTCGCATTTTGTGCTGAAACTGGACGACCGTTTCAGGATCGGTACACGCGTCCAAATGATCAATGGGATGCGAGCCACGCAGGGTATCAAGTATGATGTTCTCTTCATCCGCTGTGGGATAACCCAGCGACACCTTGAGAAAGAAGCGATCCAGCTGTGCC
>SLOZ01000350.1 GCA_007132255.1 Limnochordia bacterium
ATGCGGCGGCTCGCGGACTCCAAAAGGTCATAGGGCATGCGGAACCAATCAGACGTCATACCGTCTTCACTTGCCACCGCTCGCAGTGCCGCCACATAGTCATAGGTTCGCTCATCGCCCATAACTCCCACCGTGCGCGTGTTGGTCAATACGGCAAACGCCTGCCAAATGTCCCTATAGAGTCCGGCTCTGCGAATTTCGTCGATAAAGATATGATCCACATCCCGCAGAAGATCCAGTTTCTCAGCCGTGATTTCACCGATCACTCGGATGGCCAGACCTGGGCCGGGGAAGGGATGCCGCCAAACGATCTCGTCAGGCAGGCCCAGTTCTTTGGCTAGTTCCCGGACTTCATCCTTAAACAATGCTTTGAGCGGCTCTACAAGGTCAAATTCCATATCTTCTGGCAGACCGCCCACATTGTGGTGGGATTTAATGACGGCAGCATGTTCGGTTCCACTTTCAATAATGTCTGGGTACAATGTGCCCTGAACCAAGAACTTAGCATCGCCCACGTTCGCTGCCTCTTCTTCGAACACCCTGATAAACTCATTGCCAATGCGTTTTCGTTTCATCTCGGGATCGGTCACCCCAGCCACCCTAGCCAAGAAGCGCTGGCGGGCATCGACATGAATCAGCTTCATCTGAAAATCACGGCCGAACGTAGTCAAAATCTGTTCTGTCTCACCTTTACGCATGAATCCATGATCCACATAGATGCACGTCAATTGATCGCCCACGGCTTTATGCACCAGTGCCGCAGCCACAGACGAGTCGATACCGCCCGAGAGACCGCATACAATCTGGTTGTCTCCCACCTGCACCTGAATGGCTTCCACGGCAGTATCAATGAACGACTCCATCGTCCAATCTCCCGCGCATTCACAGATATGATACAAGAAATTATGCAGCAGCTCGCGACCGCGAGGTGTATGCACTACTTCCGGATGAAACTGGACACCATAGATTTTTCGTTCGCGGTTGCCAACAGCCGCCACCGGTGAATGATCAGTATGGGCCAAAATCGAAAACCCTGGAGCTGGCTGCGTGATATAATCGCTGTGACTCATCCAAGCGGCCTGCCCCTGCTCTGTACCCAGCTCAAACCCTGCAAAGAGGTCCTTGGTATCATCCACTATGATGGCTGCCTTACCATATTCGCGCTTTTGTGCCGCTTCAACCACCCCACCCAGTTGGTGGGTTAACAGCTGTAACCCATAGCAAATACCGAGAATGGGAATGCCCAGTTCAAATACCTGCTCATCCAAGCGCGGCGCATTTTCACCGTAAACACTGCGCGGACCGCCGGAAAAGATAATCCCCTTGGGCGCGCGGGCTCGCAGTTCATCCATGGATATGTTGTAAGGAACAATCTCACAGTATACATTCTGTTCTCGGACCCGTCGAGCGATGAGCTGACTGTACTGAGCACCAAAATCCAAAATCAACACTGATTCCAAATGACTAACCCCCCGCTGCTAGCGTTATTCATTGCCTATGTACACCGACGGAGACAGCACACCCACATAGGGGAGCGACCGATACTGTTCGGCATAATCCAATCCGTAACCGACCACAAACTCGTCGGGAATCTGAAACCCAGTATAGTCCGGGACCACGTTCTCTTTGCGGCGCTCCGGTTTATCCAACAACACAACAACCTTGATGCTTCTCGGTTGACGAGACTTAAGTACATCGATCAAATAGGAAAGCGTCAAACCGCTGTCGATAATGTCTTCGACAATCAACAGATCGCGACCTTCAATGGGTCCTTCGAGATCCTTGAGCAGGCGCACTTGGCCTGATGTAGACGTACCTGTACCGTAGGATGAAACGGCAATGAAATCCATGTCCACAGGCACAGTGATCGCCCGAGCCAAGTCTGCCAGAAACATCACCGAACCCTTTAAGATTCCCAAAAGGAGAAGATCACCATCAGCATAATCCTGCGAAATCTCGCCGCCCAGCTCCTTGACGCGCTGTGCCAGCTGGTTTTCATCGAGAAGTACCCGCTGAATATCTGTCAAACCCCGTCACCCCGAATACCGTTATTTTTCATTCCCAACTTCTTTATTTTCGCATCTACCCGAACGATTCCTCTAAGATCTTTGCAAACAAAAAACGAAGACCTTGTAAGAAGCAAGGTCTTCGTTGCGGGTTTTTGCTTACATCATGCCGGGCATGCCCATGCCGCCGCCCATACCGCCGCCACCAGCTGGGGCTGCGGGTTCGTCTTCAGGCTGGTCAGCAACGAGTGCCTCTGTGGTCAACAACATGGCAGAAATCGAGGCAGCGTTCTGCAGAGCACTGCGGGTTACTTTGGCCGGGTCAATAATACCCTTGGCCACCATATTGACATATTCGCCAGTCAGAGCATCAAAGCCGATCCCGACTTCAGAGTTCTTGACCTTCTCAACGACAACAGCGCCTTCCAGTCCGGCGTTGCTGGCAATGAGTTTGAGAGGTTCTTCCAAAGCACGGCGAATGATCTCGACACCCGTCTTGATGTCGCCTTCGGCTGTGATTGCGTCCAAAGCATCAATGGCATCAACCAGGGCCGTGCCACCACCGGAGACGATACCTTCTTCCACAGCAGCACGAGTGGCTGAAAGTGCATCTTCGATGCGGTGCTTTTTCTCTTTCAATTCGGTCTCAGTAGCTGCACCCACCTGGATAACAGCGACACCACCGGATAATTTTGCTAAACGTTCCTGCAGTTTTTCGCGATCGTAATCCGACGTCGTGTCTTCAATCTCGGCACGAATCTGAGCTACGCGACCCTTGATGCCATCAGTAGAACCCTTGCCGTCGACGATCGTGGTTTCTTCTTTGGTAACACGAATCTGACGGGCTGAACCCAGCATATCCATGGTTGTGTTTTCCAATTTCAGGCCGACTTCTTCCGAAATAACTTGGCCGCCGGTAACAACTGCGATATCACTGAGCATAGCTTTGCGACGATCGCCAAACCCAGGGGCCTTAACCGCTGTTACATTGAGAGTTCCGCGAATCTTGTTCACGACCAAGGTAGCCAACGCTTCGCCTTCCACATCTTCAGAGATTATCAAGAGCGGCTTGCTCTGCTGCATGGTCTTTTCTAGTATCGGCAGAATGTCCTGAACGGAACTGATCTTTCTATCGGTAATGAGGATAGCTGGTTCATCGAGAACAGCTTCCATGCGTTCGCTGTCGGTTACCATATACGGAGATAGGTAGCCGCGGTCGAACTGCATACCTTCAACAACATCCAAAGTGGTACCAATGGTGTTGGACTCTTCAACCGTAATCACGCCATCTTTGCCAACTTTTTCCATGGCTTCGGCGATCAGTTCACCAATTTCGCTGTCAGCGGCTGAAATCGAAGCGACCTGCGAAATGGCTTCTTTGGTTTCGATCGGCTTAGCTACATCTTGGATGCGATCCACAGCAGCCTGTACAGCCTTCTCAATACCCTTTTTAATCAACATCGGATTCGCACCGGCCGCTACGTTCTTGAGGCCTTCACGGATGATGGCCTGAGCAAGCACGGTTGCCGTAGTTGTTCCGTCACCGGCTACATCATTGGTCTTGGTAGCTACTTCTTTGACCAGTTGTGCACCCATATTTTCAAACGGATCCTCTAATTCAATTTCGCGAGCAATGGTAACGCCGTCATTGGTGATCGTCGGCGAACCGTATTTCTTTTCTAACACAACATTGCGGCCTTTGGGCCCCAGGGTAACCTTAACTGCATCAGCAAGGGCATTAACGCCTTTTTCCAGCTTCTTCCGGCCTTCTTCCCGGAAAAGTAAATCTTTTGCCATTCTCATTCACCTTCCTTGTCGTAAAGATTAGCCTACGATGGCCAGAATGTCGGATTCCTTAAGTACCAGCAGTTCTTCACCATCGTACTTCACTTCGGTGCCAGCGTACTTAGCAAACAGTACAGTGTCGCCTTCTTTCACCTGCAGAGGAATGAGCGAACCGTCATCTGCGTGACGTCCTTCACCCGTAGCAAGAATTTTACCCTGCTGCGGCTTTTCCTTGGCTGTATCAGGAAGAACGATGCCGCTGGCAGTGGTTTCTTCTGCCTCTAACACTTTGAGTACGACGCGATCACCTAATGGCTTAAGATTCATGAGCAAATACCCCCCTCGATTGTCTTAAATGGTTGTTATACGTGTTGTTAGCACTCATCCAATGTGAGTGCTAACTACGTACTATAATAAAGAACAGAACTTCGGAATGCAAATGTCGTATTCCTCTGTTTTGCGAAAATAGATGTCTATTAATCCGATTTTCTCTTCCAACCTTCGTTTTACTGCAAAGGTTATCTAAAACAGCATTCCGCCGACCTGCCGCAGAGAAATCGTTGAAGAAGTTAGCAGGACTTTGAAAAGCCCGATCGGCGGCTTTTCGCCGGCCGCCTCGGAATCATCTCAATGGCGAAGGATTTATGCGAGGCAGGTGCGAAGACTGTTCACCGCTGACCTAACCGTAACCCCGGAACGGCGTTGAGATTCAAAGGGTCGCGCTGGCCATTCACATAGCGGTAATAGCCAGCGCTGGCGATCATCGCTGCATTATCTGTACACAAATCAAAAGGCGGGTAAAACACCTGCACGCCATGTTTGGCGGCTGTTTCCGTAAGATGGCTGCGCAAGGATGTATTGGCTGCAACGCCGCCGGAAAGAAGAATTTGCTCCACGTCATACACTAGGGCGGCTTTTAGAACCTTCTGCGTCAGCACATCCACGACGGCCCACTGGAAACTGGCGGCGAAGTCCGCTAGTGGAAGCTCTTCGTCGCGTTGCTTAGCCTGATTCATCGTATTCAAGGCCGCTGTCTTTAACCCACTAAAGCTGAAATCATAGGTATCGGCATCCAGCAGACCGCGTGGCAGCAAAAACCGCTCGCGATTCCCCTGCTCCGCCCAGTGAGAAATCTGGGGCCCACCCGGATAAGGAAGTCCTAGGACTCGACCGATTTTGTCAAATGCTTCCCCCGCAGCGTCATCGCGAGTGCGTCCAATGATGTCATAGGTTCCTAGTTCTGGCATATACAGCAGGTCTGTGTGCCCCCCAGAAACGGTTAAGCAGACCAAGGGCGCCTGGATACCCGCATGAGCCAGAATATTGGCATAGATATGGCCCTCGATGTGATTCACACCCACAAATGGAAGTCCCCGCGCAAAAGCCAAGGACTTGGCGGCGGCTAGACCAACTAGAAGTCCGCCGACCAAACCGGGTCCATATGTGGCTGCCACCGCATCAAGGTCACCGAGGTCCACTTCGGCCTTGACCAAGGCCTCGTCAATCACCGGCATGATCCACTCGATGTGTTTACGAGAGGCAATCTCGGGTACCACACCACCGAAACGCTGATGAATATCTACTTGCGATGCGATGACGTTCGAGCGGATCGTCCGACCATTCTGGACCACCGCAGCAGCTGTTTCATCACAACTGGTCTCTATCCCCAATACCAAGCCGTTCTTTGTCATCGTCGGTCAATTCCTTCCACATAATGATGGCGTCTTCGTTATTGTCCACGTAATAACGAGGTCGAACTCCGGCAGGCCGGTACCCTAAGGCCTGATAGAGACGCTGGGCCCTACTGTTTGACTTGCGTACCTCTAGAGTCATTTTCCACACACCGTGTTTCAGTGCTAAAGCCGTAATCGCTGTCAGCAGCATGTGACCTATGCCGCGGTTGCGCATATCTGGACGTACGGCGACATTGGTGATATGACCTTCATCTAGAATCACCCAAAGTCCGACATAACCCACTACGTCTTCGGAGCAGCGGGCCACTAGGTAGTGAGCGTTCTCGTTCTCAACGAGTTCAGATAGGAACGCTCCGTAGGACCAAGGCGTGGCGAAGGATTTCCGCTCAATGTTCCGAACTTCATCCAGATCGCGCAGGCGCATCGGTTCTATACGAATTAATTCTTGGCATCCCATTTCATCTCCGCCTCCGATTTTCGCATGTAGAATGGCACCAACGCCATAGCATCACTGGTTAGGCCCGCCAGTAAGCGCTCGCGGCCAAGACCAGCCACAGACGAGCTGCGCAGAAGTCGTTGTTCTCGGGGAGGCATTACGGCCTGCTGGACGGTCTGGGTAATGGTGTCTTGATGCAAAACCGCACCATCTCCGCAAAAGAGCACGGGTTCGCTTTGTCGAGAGCACCACTCCAAGACTTCATCCAACGCTGTGTTCCATGGGTTATGGAGGGCCTCACTGCCATAGAAGGGCTGAGCATACACCTCACTGCGGCGCGCGTCAATCATGGGCACCACAATGCATCGCGACGTGACAAACTGCCGGGCCAGTGCTTCTAAAACGGTGACACCGACAACAGCTGTTTCGAGCGCATAGGCCATACTCTTTGCTGTGGTCATCCCGATGCGCAGACCTGTGAATGATCCAGGCCCGGTAGCCACCGCGATTCCCTGAATCGTTCCCATGGTTACCTCGGCGTCGTCTAGAAGGCGGTGGATAGCTGGCAGCAGGCGCTCCGAATGCGTTGAGCGAATGTTTAACACGGATTCCCCGATAAGCCCGTGCTCGCTTAGCAGGGCAGCACCACCGGTCATGGTCGACGTATCGATTCCCAAAGTTAGCATCTCTGCATACGCTCCTTCAACTGCTCCGTTCGCTTCTCGAAACCAACTCCGTGTGGGGTTAGACAGATTTGCCGTGTCGTATCACCGAGTTTCACGAAATCCACCTGCAGGTACTCTTCGGGAAAGTACCCCGTCACGAACTCCGCCCATTCTACGACGGTCACACCATGACCAAAGAAATAATCCTCGTAACCAAGATCCTCTAGCTGTTCGGAAACATCAAGCCGGTAAACGTCGAAGTGATACAATGGCAGCGAACCTGCATATTCTTGGATGAACGCAAACGTCGGGCTGGTGACCTCTTCTGGATCCATGCCCATGCCATATGCTATACCCTTCACAAACAGCGTTTTTCCAGATCCGAGTGGCCCGTTTAGAGCCAAAAAGTCGCCACGATGCAGAAGGGCTCCCAGTTCTCTGCCCAACACAAATGTCCTCTCTGGTGTGTCGCTGACATACGTCCACAAATCCGCTCACTCCTAACGTTCGCCAAACCACGGTTCTCTGGCTTTTTCTATGTTAGCCGAGGCTATTCCTCCACCGAAATTTCGCGACAACGCAGGCGGACTTATTTCCGCCTGCATTGCTGTGCCAAACGTGGGCTGGCTGCCCAGCCATAGGATTGATAGGACTACACGACTTGTTGGCCATGCACAAATACGCCTTTTACACGGCTTTGAATGTCTAGCGGATCTCCATCCCAGAGAACAAGGTCGGCCATCTTGCCCTCAGCCAGTGATCCGTAGCGGTCATCAATCCCTAGAATTTCTGCGGGGTAGATCGTGATGGCCTTCAAAGCTTCCTCTCTGGGCAGACCTTCTTTAACGGCGAAAGCCGCTGCCAGCGGAAGATATTGGACATGCAGTACCGGATGGTCCATGGTCAGCGCGAACTTGACTCCTGCTTCATGCAGCGCCAACAGTGTTTTGAACGTCCGATTTTTCAGTTCCACCTTAGAGCGTGTGGTCATGGTCGGACCAATCACCACTGGAATCTCTTTGGCTGCCAGGATATCAGCAATCAAGTGTCCTTCGGTACAGTGTTCCACAACAATGTCGACGTCGAACTCTTCAGCGATGCGAACAGCTGTCATAATGTCATCGGCCCGATGAGCATGTGCCCGCAGCGGGATCTCCTTGTTCAGAACCCGCACCAAGACGTCCATCTTAGGATCCTGATCTGGCTCCTTGCCCGGCTCAGCATTGGCCATCTTCTTCTGGTAACTCTTGGCCTTCGCCAACTGTTCCCGCAGCAGAGCGGCAATGGCCATCCGCGTCGAAGGCGACTTTTTCTGACCGGAATACACGCGTTTAGGGTTTTCACCGAAGGCAATCTTGAGGCCTCCAGACTCACGAATGATCATCTCGTCCACAGTTCGGCCATGCATATGAACGATGACGCCTTCGCCACCAATCACATTAGCGCTGCCGGGTACGACACACATCGTGGTAACGCCACCTTCCAGTGCCTCGCGAATCCCTTCTTCAGCGGGGTTAATGCCATCGAGGGCGCGAAGATTGGATGTGATCGGATCGACCATCTCGTTAACATCGCTGCCTTCCCACCCTAACCCTTCTTCGGCCACACCAGCATGGCCGTGAGCATCAATGATACCCGGCATCAGGATGCCTTCAGCACCATCAATAACCTTGGCCTCCTGGGGAATCTCAACGCGTCCCACGGCTTTGATCGTACCGTCATTGTCGATTAATAACGTTCCTTTTTCCGTTCCACCAGTCATTGTGTAAAGGGTAACATTCGTTATAGCCGTCATCGCTTGTTCATCCTTTCACCTACCATTTGGTTCGTAAGCCGTTAACCCCGGTTGACAGTACCGGCCAACGTTATAGCCGCCAACATAGCCTTGAATCCCACCAAAACATCATCGTGTGTAAAGGCTACGGTACGCGGCGCCGTCTGCTTCATGCCAGGAATCAGCAGGATCTCTTCGACCATGGAGCTTCTAGTAACATCCAATTCAAGAGTCACTGGAGTTTTGGGTTGGAAAGGATGGAACGCATCCAACCTGCCCAGCGCTTTGGTCACTTCGGTACGAATGCGCTCCTGGGCCACGGTAGGATGGAGATTCAAGGCCGCATAGCGGCTGAAGGCTTCCTTGACCTGCACATGGACAGCGCCTAACGCTTCCACCTCATCCTGCAGGCTGTTATCACCGCTGACCAAAACCACAGGTACACCAAAATACCCAGCCACAGCCGCGTTCACTGTTGTTTCACCTGCCGGTTGACCGTTGATTCGCCATTCGTGAACTACAGACCCAGAATACGTGTGATCTAGAATAGCCCGCGTCGTTCCCGCTTTAGCGTGATAGCCAATGAAAACAGCCGCGTCCATATCTCGTTGAACGCCGGCCATCATGCTGAGCTCCTTGAGACCACCCGAAAGCAGCTGCGCCTGGGGATGCAGTTCCTCAATGAGAATATTGCGCATCGAACCATGGGAGTCATTGACCAGGATCGTAGTGGCACCGGCAGCCAAAGCGCCATCTACCGCGGCATTGACTTCACCAGTCATGAGCTTACGAGCTCGCATCGTGTCGTCCTTTTCCTGGTGCCAACTGACCAAACCAGCGATCCCTTCCCAATCAGCGGATATAAATACATTCATCACAGATGCACCTCCGGTACAATTTTTCCAATGATACTTTG
This sequence comes from Limnochordia bacterium, assembly GCA_007132255.1. Taxonomy (GTDB): domain Bacteria; phylum Bacillota; class Limnochordia; order Darwinibacteriales; family B1SED10-159; genus SLOZ01. Next base: position 9,277 of record SLOZ01000350.1, read on the forward strand.
GCGATGATTTTTGACCACTAACGGCACATACTGGTCCAATTCAGGTACTCCCTGCACCGAATACCCAATCTCCTCCAAAATCGCCAACACAATGGCTGGTATAGCTCGTGCATTGCCGTCTTCGACCTTCAGCGCCAAGCCCCAACCTTCCCTGGGCAGACCCACGCAGTACACTGCTTCGGCACCCATCTTAGCCAGCAGCTTGCGACGGGCAAAGCCGGTCATCAAGTCCGTGCATATCCGTTCCGTACCCGCCACCATATGCGGGTACTCTCGCATCGCATCAGCCACTTGCTGTAGGGCATCTCGCCTTTGGCTTCGTGGATGATAGTTTGGAGCCGCAAGATGTGCCCACGCCCGGGCCATACCCGCAAGAGGCAGACCAAATACAGGAACACCACAACCATCGACACCAATCACAATCTCTTCGCGAGCCACAGCTGTTACGTCGGCAATGATACCCAAAGTCAGCTGCTGCAGCGGGTGTTGGGGGTCGAGATACGTCTGCAAATCCCAGTTGTGATACTGGCAAAGAGCCAACATACCACTGTGTTTCCCGGAGCAGTTGCTGTGCAGTTCCGTCGGTTCACGGCCCTGCGCCGCCAAGGCTTCTGCCGCCGGCCGATACACGGGTGGATGGATCCCGCACTGCAGATACCCTGCGTCTAGACCAATCTTGTCCAAAATCGACTGCACCGCCTGCACATGATGAGTTTCGCCGCTGTGTGAAGCACACATGACGGCCAACTCTTCCTGGTTGAGGCCGAAACGCCCATAGGCGCCATGCTCAACCAGCGGCAGCGCTTGAAATGGTTTGGCTGAAGAACGCCAGTATGTGACTTTCGCAGGATTGCCCTGGCTGTGAACCACTCGTCCTTGGCCATCTGTGATAACCCAATCCCCACGGTGTAAACTCTCCGCCAGTTCGCCTCGGTAGACATGTGCCAAGATTTCTGCCACTGGCTTACCTTCTTTCTTCAGTGAGCTTTGCCTGTTCAACCAAAGCGCCAAATAATCGCTGCATCAGAGGCTGTCTTGCAGTCATCAACTCTGGATGCCACTGTACACCCAAAGCAAACGGTCCCGCCGAAGATTCGATAGCCTCGACTACACCGTCGGCTGCATGGGCAGACGCGTTGAATCCAGGCGCCAGACGCCCCACGGCTTGATGGTGAAACGAATTAACCATAATAGACGAAGTCTCCATAAGACTTGCCAGTTTGGAATCTCTGCGAATGTGAACGGCATGCGAGCCGTGCCAGCGAGGAGCATCCTGCGCGTGCTGAATGGCACGCGGCACTTGGCTGGGAATGTCTTGAACCAAGCCACCTCCCAAGGCAACATTTAGAATCTGGATACCTCGACAGATAGCTAAGAGCGGCAGCCCCATGCCCCGGGCCATACGCACCAAAGAAACATCCATAGCATCCCACAGCGGGTTGATTTCGCCACACTTTGGATGAGGTTCCTCTCCAAAGAGCGCTGCGTCCACATCGATCCCCCCAGGCAGCAGGACCCCGTGCACGCTAGCCAAGACACTCTGCAGCTGTTGTTCGGCCAAAAAAGGGAACAAAATCGGCAGGCCTCCCGCTTCGAGGATGCGATCCACATAAGGCTGGTGCATGTAGAATTTTCCCGCTCCCTGCCACTCGTGACAGAGGGGAATAGCGATAGTCGGCTGCATAGAACACATCCCCTGAGGAAGAATTGTCACGTATCACGAAACTCACACGATATCCAAAATGATATTCCAAACTAGTAGTTCTGAGCACTGGGCGGTAAGTCCTCCAAAAAGCCAAAAGAAAAAGCCCCGACGGGCTAAATGTCGACGAGGCCAAGGCTTATCTGTAAAGCTTGATCAATGGCCTCCATCGTGGCGCCATCCAAATGGGCGATCTTTTCTTTCAGACGTCGCTTGTCAATGGTACGAATCTGCTCAAGCAAAATAACCGAATCTTTATCGAGATCAAATTGACCGGCCTCCAACTCAACGTGCGTTGGCAGTTTGGCCTTTTTGATCTTCGAAGTGATCGCTGCGACAATGGTTGTTGGGCTGTATTTATTGCCAATGTCATTCTGAAGGACCAAAACGGGACGAACACCGCCCTGTTCTGAGCCAATGACGGGATTTAAGTTAGCGTAGTACACATCGCCACGCATCACCTGCTGCACTTATTCCGCCTCCGATTTCCCGCACTCGTAGTAATAAAAGGAGTCCTCGTCTGGACCTTCTTCAGCGAGTACTAAATTGAGGGCAGCCATGCTTTGGTAACCTTGCTTCAGCTTCTCCCGTAAAATAATCCTTTTTCGGTCCACCACATACATTTGCATAGCCTCCTGGACACACTGACTGCGGTTACATTTCTGCTCATCGACAATCTCGTCCAGTTCAGACAACAACTGTTTGGGAAGGGTCACCAAAATGTTTGTAGAGTCTGCCACTCTGTTTCACCTCTCTAGAATGAACAATCTCATCCCTATTATACGTTGTGGGGTGACAGTGTGTCAACCTGCGGATTTCTCAAATCTCCCATCAAGATGGAGAGTCAAGATGGAGCCTCCAAATTTAGAATTGAGCTCTAAGTCGAATCTATTCATAGAGTTTGCTCATTGTTCCCAAGACCCATGCTCGGCAGACTCGTTGTATCGCAGCGGCGTGACAAGCATTTGCGAAGCCAACTGAAGATCAAAAGGCCTGTTATCAGGTCTTCTAACACCCACTCCGGGTCAGCTTTGCCCTTATAACAGACTGCTTGCCGGATTTCAAGATTTGTGGTAATCTGGGAGTAGACTTAACATAAATTTCCACCAATTCAGAGAGGGTGTCTATCATGATTGGTCAAAAAATTCGTCTGCGACGCAAACAGATGCGTTTGAGCCAACAAGAGTTGGCTGGCGAGACATGGACGCGCAGTTATGTATCTCAGATCGAATTGGGAAAAGTCATACCGCCCTTCGAGACCATGCAAAAACTAGCGCAGCGTCTAGACACCACCGTTGGCGATCTCATCGGAGACCATCATCTGCTGCGTGCTGCCAAAGCAACGCTTTTTTACCCGAAACTTTGTTTGAATTATCTAGAGCGATTACCCGATCTGCCCACAACTCAGGTTCTCCGCCATTTAGTCGATTGTCTGTTGAACGGCAATGCTCCGTCGATGGAAATCCCGCCAAGTCCTGAGCTGCACTACATGACGGCTAAGGTGTTTTTTAAACAGCGGCGATTCCTCGAGACTGTGGACACAGTACAGCAGGGACTTCGCTACAGCAGTGCCTATTGGAAACTGCGCCTTCTGCTTCTTCAGCTTGATGCCTACCAAGCATTGGGAGATCGGGACGCCTACAGCGAGACGCAGGATCAGCTAGAATCAATGTTCGGCAAACGCGAAGTTGAAGACCTCCATCATTATTTACTGACGCTGATCCAGTCGCAAGCCGGACACGACGTCACTCCTGAGTTGATCGATCTGATGCAGGGGGTTGAGTGGTACGAAGAAGTGAGCCGGGCCAAAGAACACGGTTTGTTATAACCGTTCTCCGTGTAGACATCAACAACGCCCTTGGGATTTTGTTCCTCCCGAGGGCGTTGCTCTAGCTAGTCCTACTTGGTCGGTGCTCGAAACGCTGATTTCACAACAAGGCCGACGGCTCCAAGAATGCCGACATTGTCACCAGTTTCCGCGGGTACAATCGGGGTGTATTTTGCTGGCACATCCGACATTTTTTCGCCTACGACCCGGCGCACTGGTTCGAACAGGTTATCACCCAATTTGCTCACACCGCCCCCAATGACGATTTTTTCGACGTTGAGGATGTTCAGCATACTCACTACGAATGTTCCAAGATACATAAATGCACGCTCCAAGATGGCTTCGGCATCTGGATCACCTTCGGCAGCGGCATCGGCCACTGTCTTGGCTGTGATCCCATCAATACCACCCGCCAATTCAGCCATCCGCTGCCCGCCACCCTCGGCTACCACGTTCTGCGCTTCGCGGCCGATAGCTGTTCCCGACGAAATAGTCTCAAGACAGCCGTACTGTCCGCAGCCACATTGGACACCGCCTTCTGGCTGCACAATGGCATGACCGATCTCCCCGGCCATGTGGTTGCGCCCCCGGTAAATATCACCGTTTAGTATAATCCCTCCGCCAACACCCGTGGAGACCGTTATGTAAAGCAGGCTATCTACATCTTGGCCAGCTCCAAACCACTTCTCGGCCAGCGCTGCGGCATTAGCATCATTTTCCAAAAAGGTGGGAATACCAAACTCTTCAACAATGTGAGAGACGATGGGCACATGACTCCAATTTAGGTTGGGAGCCATTATAACGACACCTGTTTCAGGATTGAGAGGACCTGGGCAGCAAATACCGATGCCCGCCACCTCTTCTAGCGAAGCATCAATATCGTCCATGATATGGCGAATCGACTCTTTGATCCGGGCAATGACCGCTGTTTCTCCTTCACTGGCGTGAGTGGGCACAAACCTTCTGGCCAAGATGTTGCCCGAAAAATTCGTGATTCCAGTGGCGATTTTGGTTCCGCCTAGATCTACTCCGATGGCATAACGTGCTGGCATAAAAAAACGACTCCTCTTCCACTAAATTCCTTCGCGACTCGGGGTCGACCACAAAGGATATTCCACACGCCGGAAGAAAATCCTGCAACGAAAGAAAGGGCAGCACCTCGTCTGCGGTGCTGCCCAAGAATCTCGATCTATTTGCGCAGCGATTCTTCGCTGCTTCGATCAAACAGCTGGACCTTGCGCATGTCGAAGAAAACTTTGTGCTTGTCTCCATCCTTGGCTTTGGAATGAGAGTCTACACGAGCAATGAACGTTGTGTCATCGCCGAAGTTCAAGTACAGATAAATTTCAGCGCCCATGGGCTCCATAACGTCCACCAAAGTCTCTACGGTGAACTCTTCCTTCACTTCTTCGAGCACTTCATAGTCTTCAATATCTTCTGGGCGGATACCAAACACAATTTCCTTGTCCACATAAGAACTTAGGTCTTTGAAGTAACTTTCGCGTTCTTTGGGAATCCGCAGTGAAACGTTCCCGGAACTGTTTTCAACAACATAACCTTCTCCGTTCTTGCGTAAAACAGCATCCATGAAGTTCATGGCTGGACTGCCAATGAAAAATAAAACAAAAACATTGTTCGGGTTATTGTAAATTTCCAAAGGTGCTCCAACTTGCTGGATTAATCCATCTTTCATGACAACAATCCGGTCGCCCATGGTCATCGCTTCTGTTTGGTCATGCGTTACATAGATCACCGTTGTCTGAAGCCGATTATGCAGTTTGCTCAATTCGGCGCGCATCTGCACACGCAATTTGGCGTCGAGATTGGACAGCGGTTCATCCATTAAGAATACTTTTGGCTCCCGAACAATGGCCCTTCCTAAGGCAACACGCTGTCTTTGACCACCAGATAGTGCTTTTGGTTTACGATCCAAGAGATTCTCAATGCCCAATATGCGGGCTGCGTCTTTCACGCGACTGTCGATCTCGGCTTTGGGGAATTTGCGTAGTTTAAGACCAAAAGCCATGTTGTTGTAGACATCCATATGGGGGTACAGAGCGTAGTTCTGGAATACCATAGCAATGTCTCTGTCTTTAGGGGGTACATCGTTGACAAGAGTGTCACCGATAAAGATGCTTCCACTCGTAATCTCTTCCAATCCGGCTACCATCCGTAGGGTTGTGGATTTGCCACAACCTGATGGTCCAACGAGAACAATGAACTCCTTATCCTTGATCTCTAGACTAGCTTCGTGTACCGCTGTCACATTACCGAACTGTTTCGTAATATTTTCCAATGTTACTTTGGCCATGTATATAGCCCTCCCTTTAATTTAGACGTATATAGTCAAGAATGGTCATGCTGTTAAGGGATGTGTTTATCACCCATCACCTCCCCTGAGTAGTGTCAAGTTATGGCGAACCATAACTGCAAGATCAATTGCCGCTATTACTTGTTATTTTCGGACTTTTTTAGTTACCAATCAACAAAATCCTTAGATGATGTATGTTCCCTGTTTGTTAGTTCCACAAATCCGCTGCGTTTCCTGCAAGTTGTTAGTTGTTTTTTATCAACTTGTGCTTTTTTTGCTTCCATCGAGCTCGATGTTCGGCCAGCGTTGCGGTATAGCAAAGGAAAAGCCCGAACCGAGGTTCGGACTTTTCGCGTATTGCGTATCTTAGAATGTGACTTTGATGGAGATGGAAGCTTTTTGAACCATATCCAACTCAACTGCTCCAACCTGATCTTCAACACCGAAGAAAGCTTCGTTGCTCACGTTCAAAGCCAGAGTAGGACCATCGACGCCACCAACTAAGTAGTCCGCACCGACACTGGTCACCAACGCACTAGCTTTCGAGTAAGGGAGAACGACAACCTGTGTTGCGTCTACCACGATAGGTTCCCCGGAGATGTTGCGGAAACCAATGTGAGGCATAACAGTCAAACGGTCAGTTACGGTTACGAACGCATCGGCGTTAGCATACAGCTGACGAGTAACGAATGCATCGTCTTTATCAACTAATTCATAGTTTTGACCATCAGCATTGCCTACGAAGCCAAGAGTAACTTTACCCCAGAGAAAATCGGCCATGACCGGTGCTGCGACGCCAACTTCGGCAGACAGGGTCGCTGCTTCGTCAACGTTGCCAGCGCGCTGCACAAAACCTTTAAGTGCTGGAGCGGTCAGGTCTTCATAGTCGTCCAAAATATCACCAAAGGCCACTGTGTCGTCGAAACGGTAACCAAAGTCAAGACGCTGTTTGTCACTGGTAAAGGCGAACTCTTCAAACTCGCCTTCGAATGTCAAAGCAGCTTTGGCCCAGATGGTACCATCATTGAAATCAACGTTACCGGACAAGTGTACTTTATCAGCTGCAACGTCAGCAACGAAACCAGGATTGCTCATCCAGACCTTAGCACCAACACTAATCTCTTCTGTTACATCAGCCGAAGCATCCAAACCAGCTGCATAACCAAGTTCTTCGCCCAATGTTGCACCAACTGCACCTTTCACAGTAAACATATCAATTGTGGTGCCAGCAGAGGCAACAATTGTGTTTGCAGGGCCCTCAGCGTAGTAGCGACCGCCCGCCAGACCCAACTCGATATCATTTACATCAAAGTCAGCGAAGAAACGGACTGCATCATGTACGCCATCATCGCCGCGATAGTCAACGGTCAATGTGGTGATATCCATCACTGGAACTTCCACACGAGCCGCAGCGTTTGCTTTCGCCGGTGCGCTGATGAACCCAAGGTTGGAAGCCTTTGTGCTCGTTTCGGCGCTATTACCCCAAACCCAGGCGTTGAAATAATCATCGGTCAAGGTCAGCTTGTACTTGCCTAACTCAAAAGCGCCGGTTAAGTCTTCACCATCGGTCGTCGGTGCAGCCATTTCACCTTCAAATGCCCATCCAATACCTTCACCTGTAGCCTTGACAGACAGAGTCAGTACGTTCGTGAACTCCCAATTGACCTGTTCTGGGTCAAAGCTGTCGGTTGCCAGTGTACTCTCAAAGGAACCACTGAACGAAATGCCTGCCATAGCTGCGGAGCTAAGGGCAAACACGAGTACGAAACTAAGTACGAAAATCTTTTTCATCTTGTAAATCCCCCTCAGTTGTTTGTGAGTTTTTAGTTTGCTCTATTGCATCGTCTGAGGCGTTAAGGGGAAAGTCTCCATGTTTCCTTTCCCTTATGTCAGCCTTCTAACAATGCCTTCTCATCTCCGTCACGGGGCATCTGGTCACTGAGCGGGACACCTCCTTTCTGTCCAGTACCCTCTCGGAGATTCAAAGCATATGTTGCACAGCATATGTGCGTGGTTGTCGAGGACATGGCGATATCGAGGGGATATCGGGATAATACTTAGACGGCCCTACATCGCATTCCTGCTTTTTTGTGGGTATCAGAAAAAGTTTTTTCGAAAAAGTTGAGTTCGCGCCCGACACGTAACATATATTTACAAATTATGGGCAGGCGAAGGGACAAACAAGCGTACCAACTCCAAGCGTCTCACCCACAGTATCTCGAGCTCCAATTCCTATCCTGCAATAGGTCCTAGTCAGCCATCGTTTCCAACCGTCCTGTCTATTCTGTCAGAGAGAGTCCTGCGTGTCAATGAAAAAAATGCCGGACATGCAAAAAAGAAGCGGAAGTCCGCTCCTTTTTCGGGAAAACATGAGTGGTCAATTGGTCCCCCATCGATTGATTAACGGATAACCTCTTCGGTCTCCCGATCAAACAGATGGCATTTATTCATGTCAAAGGCTACTTTCAATTTAGATCCGTCCTTGGCGTCTGTCGCCGCATTCAAACGAGCAATAAATGTGTTGTCACCGGACGAGAGATACACATACACTTCAGCACCCATCGGTTCCGTTACGTCAACAATTGCTTGGACCAGCGAAGTCCCTGTTGCATCCTCCAAGAGCGATGCATCTTCGATATCTTCAGGACGCATCCCGAAGGTGACACCTTTATCGATATACCGATCTATGTTCTTGATCGCCTTGGCGCGCTGATCCGACAGTGTAACTCTAAACGTTGGCGTCTCCACCACATACTTGCCGTTTTCGCTGCGCAGTGTAGCTTCCAGGAAATTCATGGCCGGGCTGCCGATAAAACCAGCCACGAAGATGTTATTGGGATTATTGTAAATTTCAAGGGGCGCACCCACCTGTTGAATGAAGCCATCACGCATAACAACGATCCGGTCGCCCATAGTCATCGCTTCTGTTTGGTCATGGGTAACATACACAACCGTAGTCTGCAGACGATTGTGCAGTTTGCTCAGTTCAGCCCGCATTTGCACGCGCAGCTTGGCATCCAGATTCGAAAGCGGTTCGTCCATGAGGAAAACCTTCGGTTCCCGGACGATAGCCCGGCCTACGGCCACGCGCTGGCGCTGTCCTCCGGACAGTGCTTTGGGTTTTCGGTCCAGCAGATTTTCGATACCCAGCAGCTTAGCGGCATCTTTGACGCGTTGGTCAATTTCTGCTTTGGGGAATTTGCGCAATTTCAAACCAAATGCCATGTTGTTATACACATCCATATGCGGATACAAAGCATAGTTTTGGAAAACCATAGCGATATCCCGATCCTTCGGTGGTACATCATTTACTACCGTATCGCCGATGGAGATGGTCCCATCAGAAATCTCCTCCAAACCTGCGACCATGCGCAGTGTCGTGGATTTACCACACCCTGAAGGTCCAACTAGGACAATAAACTCTTTATCTTTAATGTCCAAACTAATACTGTTAACTGCAGTGACATTTCCATATTGCTTAGTTACGTTCTTCAATTGTACTCCTGCCAACGTCGAAATCTCCTCTCCAAATGAGTGTCTAATTTAGTGGAAATTGAGCAACAATTCAAACCAAAACTGCACAACGCGCCCAACATACTCCATGATTTTACCACAGCGTTCTTCCTCGGTAAAGAAAAAGTTTACGTTTTAGACTGAGGAAGAACACCGCTTTAACAAAACCGCCGCAGTGCTGCCGCTACTCCGGATTCCGCATTCGATCCTG
>SLOZ01000299.1 GCA_007132255.1 Limnochordia bacterium
GTGGTCACTAAAATCATCGAATAGGTTAGCCGTAGCTTCCGAGAACCTCTTGAGAATTCGAAGATTTCCGATCATCGAATAGGTCAGCTGGATCCACACAAAGCACTAGCAGGCATTTCTCCGAGCGGAACAGTCAACGTTCGGCGTTGAAACACGTCTGTGCAACAGGCCTGCTAAAGGGTATTCGACGGTTTGCGGTTTTACGGAACGCCATTGGCGTAAGGTTGTTTGCGAGTGGTGTTATTGGGCCTACGAGCTGTGACGGAATGAAGGGGCCACTTCATTCCGTCACCCAGAGTCTTACTCCAGTGACAACGCAGTGCGCTGCCGATGCTGTCGCCGGTGAAGCCCAACACGGCGGTGTTGACAGGTATTGTATTATGGTATAGAATCTAAAGGTATTTTGATACTTGGAGGTGGCGGCTGTGCGCGTTGGCATTACAATGGAGTGCACCGATTGCAAAAACCGGAATTACCGCAGCAATAAGAATAAGCGGAATAAGCCGGAACGTATTGAGCTGAAGAAGTACTGCAACACTTGTAAAACTCATACCGTTCACAAAGAAACCCGCTAAGGTTAAAAGAGAAGGATGTGAGGTTGCGGTGGCGACACCTAGCAAGGCAAAACCCTCAATTTGGGTGCGGTTAAGCAAATTCCTTCGCGAAGTACGTTCTGAGATGCGCAAGGTTGCGTGGCCGAACCGCAAAGAATTGATTGCATATACCACTGTTGTTTTGGTTACTGTAATTTTGGTGGCTGTATACATTGGTGTTGTTGACGTTGTGATTTCAGAGACTTTAAGCTTACTCAACCGGATCACCGGATAAGGGGGTAACGGGCTTTAGACAGCCCCTCGAATATGAGTGCAGGATTAGGCGACAAACAATGGTATGTTGTACATACCTATTCAGGTTACGAAAACAAAGTCAAGGCTAACTTGGAACGCCGTGTGGAATCCATGGGCATGGAAGACAAGATTTTTCGCGTCATTGTTCCCACGGAAGAAGTGGTGGATTTCAAGGATGGCAAGCGCAAAGTTACCCAAAAGAAGATCTTTCCCGGTTATGTTTTGGTGGAAATGATTGTAACTGATGATTCTTGGTACGTCGTACGCAACACGCCGGGCGTGACAGGTTTCGTTGGATCGGGTGTTAAGCCTACGCCCCTTGAGAAACACGAAGTTCAGATGATCCTTGAGGATATGGGATTTGAACAAGGTGTCCCGCGTTCACAATTCCAAGTTGGCGAATCTGTTAAAGTTGTCGCCGGCCCTTTTGTGAATTTCTCTGGAACCATCGATGAGATCAATCTTGACAAAGGAAAAATGCGAGTGAATGTTTCCATGTTTGGGCGAGAAACCCCTGTTGAGCTTGACTTTCACCAAGTGGCCAAGCTCTAGCGGTACCTTGCTCTGTTTTTTGCGTGGGAGGATTAAGATATCCGCCATTACCACATTCTTGTAAGGAGGTGTATGCGCCGTGGCAAAAAAGGTTAGTGCTTACATTAAACTGCAGGTTCCTGCAGGTAAAGCCAACCCGGCGCCGCCGGTAGGTCCGGCATTGGGTCAGCATGGGGTCAACATTATGGAGTTCTGTAAGACGTTCAATGAACGTACAGCACAGCAGGCCGGGATGATTATCCCTGTGGTCATCACTGTGTACGAAGATCGTTCCTTCACGTTTATTACCAAAACTCCCCCGGCAGCAATTTTGCTGAAGAAGGCCATGAACTTGGACAAAGCTTCTGGTGTTCCGAATCGGGAAAAAGTTGGCACGATCAAACGGGATAAGGTTCGTGAGATCGCTGAACTGAAAATGCCTGACTTGAACGCAGCTAACGTAGAATCCGCAATGCGGATGATCGAAGGCACTGCCCGCAGTATGGGCCTGCTGGTTGAAGATTAAATGCAAGTAAGTGGGAGGACTAGTTTCCGCTTGCACCACAAAGGAGGAAAGACCAATGGCAAAACATGGTAAGCGCTACCAAGATGCGATAAAGTTGGTGGATCGGGAAAACCTGTATTCGCCAGAAGAAGCCGTGTCTTTGGTAAAGAAGGCAGCCACTGCTAAGTTCGATGAAAGTGTTGAAGTGGCATTGAAGCTAGGTGTGGATCCGCGTCACGCCGATCAACAGGTCCGTGGTACGGTTGTACTTCCCAACGGTACAGGTAAAGACATGCGGGTTGTTGTGTTCGCAAAAGGTGAAAAGGCACAGGAAGCTAAGGACGCCGGAGCTGACGTCGTCGGTGACGATGATTTGGCAGCTCGCATTCAGGGTGGATGGACTGATTTTGATGTTGCCATCGCAACTCCTGACATGATGGGTACGGTAGGTAAGTTAGGTCGAGTTCTAGGTCCTCGTGGGTTGATGCCGAACCCTAAGACTGGAACGGTTACCTTTGAAGTGGCCAAAGCTGTTAGCGACAGTAAAGGTGGTAAAGTAGAGTTTCGGGTCAGTAAAGAATCCGGTATTCACGTAGCCATCGGCAAAGTCTCCTTCGAAGACGAAAAATTGCTCGAAAACTTCAAGGCCCTGATCGATGCCCTTCTGAAGGCGAAGCCGCAGGCATCGAAGGGAAGCTATATTCGCAAAGCCGCTTTGTCTAGCACAATGGGCCCTGGCTGCAGAATGAGTCCTCAGGAAGTTCAATCTTCGGTAGGTCGCTGATTTTAGCGTTGACCCAGTGGACATTGTGTGATAGACTTGCTTTGAAATAAATAAGGAACCGAAGACAGTTGGTGCCCTGAGGGCGTAATTGACACAGTGTGTCAGCCAGCCGAGGTTGGAGGCTCACCTCTCAAGGGTGTAGTGTGCGTGTTTTGGATCTCCAGCTGTCGGCGGAGATCCTTTTTTATGTATTTGAGGAGGTGAACCCATGGCCAGACCGGACAAAGTGCAAGCCGTTGAAGAGATCAAAGAACGATTGAGTCGTGTGCAGGGCGCAGTTGTGGCCGATTACCGTGGTTTGAATGTGGCAGAAGCTACAGAACTGCGGAAACGCTTGCGGGAAGCTGGAGTGGAATTTAAGGTTTTGAAAAACACCTTGACCATACGAGCTGCCCAGGAGGCAGGTATGGAAGCCATTATTCCGTTCCTTACGGGCCCAACAGCCATTGCATTCGGCTATGAAGATCCCGTAGCACCTGCGAAAGTTCTTAACGATTTTGCCAAAGATCACAAAGCCCTAGAACTTAAGGGTGGGCTGCTTGACGGCAACGTTCTGGACATCGATGGTGTCAAGGCCTTGGCCGACTTGCCCAGCCGTGAAGAATTGTTGGCACAGGTATGTCGAGGAATGCAGGCCCCGATCGCTGGTATGGTGAATGTCTTGCAGGGCAATATCCGCAACTTCGTATATGCTCTTGAGGCAGTACGGCAACAAAAAGAAGAAGCAGGGGCCTAAGCACCTGTCTTACGAAACGAGGAGGATTTATTCATGACTAAAGAACAGATTTTAGAAGCAATTGAGAACATGACCGTTTTGGAACTGTCGGAACTGGTTAAAGAGATGGAAGACAAATTTGGTGTATCTGCTGCCGCTCCCGTAGCCATGGCTGCTATGCCCGGTGCTGGCGCTGGTGCTGCCGAAGAAGAGCAGACAGAGTTTGACGTTATTCTGACTTCACCAGGCGAAAAGAAGATCAATGTCATCAAAGTCGTTCGTGAGCTCACCGGCTTGGGCTTAAAAGAAGCCAAAGCGTTGGTTGACGAGGCACCTAAAGCTGTCAAAGAAGGCGTTTCCAAAGAAGAAGCCGAAGAAGTTAAAGGCAAATTGGAAGAAGCTGGAGCTGGCGTTGAACTTAAGTAATTCTTACCCTAGTGGTTAAGCAGGCACTTCAAAAGTGCCTGCTTTTTATTCCGAACGCAAAAAAACCGAAATGCACAGAGTGCCTTCGGAATAGGAAGAACGGTAGATTTGGTCAGACCAAAACAGCGGGCTGCGGTTCTTGACAAGGCATACCCTCTGTGATATCATAGCATAGTGACAAAATGGGAGAAATATCCCGTTTTTATGTAATACAACATCCTTCCACGTTATTCCTGCTTAACATAGAAATATTTTTCAGGAAAACTGAAGTCATATTGTATAGCTTGTGAAGCGAGGGGGGGTACCCCTTGCTTTTCGTCATGTTTCATGGTAGTACTACCTAAAGGAGAGGTGAGGGCCGTTGGCAGTAGCCATTCAGCAGGGCAAGAGGAAGCGGGTCAATTACGGGAAGATTAAAGAAGTCCTCGAGATGCCAAATCTCATCGAGATTCAAAGGAAATCCTATAAGTGGTTTCTCGATGAAGGTTTGCTGGAAATGCTCCGAGATATTTCGCCCATCCAAGACTTTACTGGAAATCTAGTGCTTGAGTTCATTGATTACCAGTTGGGGGATCCGAAGTATCCGGTGGAGGAATGTAAAGACCGTGATGTGACCTACGCAGCACCCCTGCGTGTTCGCGTTCGTTTGATCAACAAGGAAACTGGAGAAGTCAAAGAGCAAGAAGTATTTATGGGTGACTTCCCGCTGATGACTGATCAAGGAACATTCATCATTAATGGAGCTGAACGAGTTATCGTCAGCCAGTTGGTCCGCTCTCCCGGTGCCTATTTTAACTTCAGCGTTGATGCAACAGGTAAACCGATGCATACGGCAAGCATTATCCCAAATCGTGGAGCTTGGCTTGAATTTGAACTCGATGCCAATGATGTGGTATCGGTACGCGTGGACCGTACTCGGAAAATCCCAGCTACAGTTTTAATTCGTGCTCTGGGTGTCGGTAACAACATCAAGATTCTTGATATGTTCAACAGCGAAGAAGCCATTAAAGCTACCCTCGAGCGAGACAATACTGAGACAGAGGCCGAAGCATTAATTGAGATCTATAAACGTCTACGTCCTGGAGAACCACCGACAGAGGAGAGTGCCCGCAGCTTGTTTGATACGCTGTTCCACGATCCGAAGCGGTATGACCTAGCGGGCGTGGGTCGCTACAAAGTCAACAAAAAACTGCGCCTTACAGAGAGGCTTGTTAATCGCGTTTCGGCTGACAACGTGGCTGACCCAGAGACCGGAGAGTTACTGCTAGAAGCTGGTAAGAAGATTACCCGAAAAGCTGCTGAGCAAATGCAGAAAGCCGGCATAGGTTCGGTCCGTGTCCAGACCAAGGAAGGCGATGTGTATAAGTTGTTCGGCAACGGACAGCCAGAGTCCTCTGTAAAGACCATTGCCAAAGAAGATATTCTCGCTACGATCAACTATCTCCTGTACCTTCCCAAAGGTGTTGGGTATACAGATGACATCGATCACTTGGGAAATCGGCGTTTGAAGAGCGTCGGCGAGCTGCTGCAAAATCAGTTTCGCATTGGTCTCAGCCGCATGGAGCGAGTGGTTCGCGAGCGCATGACCATTCAAGATGTGGAAATCATTACACCACAGGCTCTGATTAACATTCGGCCTGTCGTGGCATCCATCAAGGAGTTCTTTGGATCCAGTCAGCTA
>SLOZ01000113.1 GCA_007132255.1 Limnochordia bacterium
ATTCCATAACCATCCTCCTTCATTAAAAAAACACCATCTGCATCCCAAGGGACGCAAATAGTGCGCGGTACCACCCAAATTGATCACAGCTGCCAGCGTGTAATCCACTTGCTCCGATAACGGCGGAATCCGGCCGTGTCTACTGCTAGTTCAACACGCGGTTCAAGAGTGAATTTCCACGGCGTTCCGTTGAAGCAGCTTCCAGTCGCTGGCTCCTTCTCCCTGGTACTTCCAGCCATGTACTTATCTCTTTCATCACCCATATGTACGCTGCCATGATCCACGACAGCTTGCCTAGTTCTTGTGCAGTTTGTCCTGAAGCAACTGTCGATAAAGCAGATATGCTCCCACTGATCCGGTACAACGGAACCATTCCCACACCGCATCCGCTGTAAATTTCACCGCTGTGCCCACCCTTCTTAGGATGTTAAGCCAATTATAGCACAGGGATCCAGCCATGACAACGTCCGTCTTACATGGTGTCATCTGGCATGGAGGCCATATCAGATGAATCGATGGATATCCCGCTGTCGACGACACTCGTAGAGCAATACCGATGCAGCTACAGAAGCATTAAGGCTTTCCACGCCAGCCAACATCGGCAGCGTGACTCGGTGTCGAGCTTGCTGCAGCGTATCATGGTGAACACCGGCTGCTTCGTTACCAATGGTAATCACAGTCCGCCCCAGCAGATTTACCGCATGGTAGAGTTCAGCATCCTGAATGTCAGCCACTACAATATCGAAATCCAGTGAATGAAACAACTGCAGCATTTGGGAACGTGTTCGGTACAGCAAAGGAATGCGAAAGACACTACCCATGGACGAGCGAACGACCTTAGAGTTCCATGGGTCTACAGAACCCGCGGTGATGGCCACCGCCACCGCTCCAGCAGCAGCAGCTGTCCGAACCATCGTGCCAAGATTTCCCGGATCCGATAGTTCATCAGCCCACAACACAAAAGCATGCTCCGCCAGAGGCTCTTTGAGGTCTCCCCATGGCGGAATGGTGGCGGCGGCAATCACTCCGGGATTCGCAGCCGTCTCCCCCGCCTTCTGCAGAACACGGGGTTCGCAGTGCCAAACGGTGATTCCTGAGGTCATTGCGGCTTTGATTAGCGCTTGACCCCGAACCGTGTCAGCGACCGTGTCAGCGACGAACAGCTCCTGCACGAAACCCGCAGCAAATCCTTCCTCCACCAACCTTACACCTTCCAAAACCACCCGACCTTCTCGTTCCCGAGCTCTGCGTTTGTGCAGTTTCACGAGATCCTTGATGCGCTGGTTATTGGTACTGGTAATCGTATCCATATCAGCGCTGTTCTCCGAGGCGTTCAAGCTTTTCATCCTTCCCCATAGCGACAAGGATGTCACCTTCTTCGAAAACAAAGCCAGCACCCGGAACAACTTCGACTTTCTCGCCTCGCCGGACAGCAATAATGTTGATCCCATACTTAGCCCGCAGGTCGACCTGTCTCAGCGTTTGCCCGACATAGTCCGATGTTACCGTGGCTTCAATGATGGAATAACCCGGCGCCAATTCAATATAATCAATTATATTTCCCGATGTTAGGTTATGCGCCATGCGATGTCCCATATCGCGTTCGGGGTAAACGACTCGGTCAGCCCCTAGTTTTGTGAGTACCTTTCCATGTACGTCAGAAATCGCCTTACACACCACCTGAGGAACACCTAACTCCTTGACGAGCATGGTTGCTAAGACGCTGGTCTGGAGCTCACCGATACTGACCACACAGACATCGACGTTGCGAATACCCAAAGAGCGCATAGCGTTCTCATCTGTAGCATTCGCCTGCACCACTTGGGTTAGATAATCGGCCATATTCTGAACAGACTCTTCATCTCTATCGACACCGAGCACCTCATAGCCCATTTCATAGAGGGTGCGAGCTAAACTCGAGCCAAATCGGCCTAACCCCAAGACAGCAAAGGTTTTGGGGATTTTTGGTTTTCGTTTGGTTAGCATGATGGATGCTCCTTTGCGCCGCGCCACACAGCACCGCGATTATGTGGGCATACTTCGGCAAACAGCGTTGATTTCCTGCTGGGAACAGGTTGACCGGTAAACGGTTACCCCAGGCCAATTCGTTCTTCCGGCAGACGAACCGAGGGCACATGGTGCGTCCTCTGGCCCAAAGCCAAAGCCAGCGTCATTGGACCTACCCGACCCATGAACATCGTCACTGTAAGCAGCAGCCGCCCAACACTGGTCAACTCATTGGTGATGCCCATAGATAAGCCAACGGTTCCAAACGCTGACACCACTTCGAAGATAACAGGCACAAAGTCCTGAGCTTCTGTAATCAAGAGTATCATGGTAACAAGCAAGATCCAACCGCAAGCGATGACCGTGATTGCCCAAGCTTTCAACATGTGATCCTGAGAAACTCGCCGATTCCCCAATTCAACGTCTTTTTTTCCTGCGATTGTTGCCCATACGCCTAAGATCAAGGCTGCGAAGGTCGTCGTCTTGATACCACCACCCGTTGAACTGGGCGACGCGCCCACAAACATGAGACCTAAGAACAGGAACAGCGTAGCTGTGGACAACCCGTGAGTCGGAACAACATTGAAGCCAGCGGTTCTCGGGGTTACGGCAGTGAAGAACGAAGCCCACAGCTTTTCAGCAATGGTCAGATCTCCAAGTGTCGCAGGATTGTAAAACTCGAGCATGAGGACCGCCACCCACGACCCCGCAATTAACAGACTCGTACTCCACAAAACGATACGCCCATGGAGTGACATATGATGCTCTTTGCGCCACTGCACCAACTCGATGATAACCGAAAACCCTAAGCCGCCGAGAATGAAGAGCAGCGCAACGACAAGTAGTACCGCCCCCTGCGAAACAAACCCCTCGAGGCTGTCACCAAACAGGTCAAATCCAGCATTTCCAAAAGCAGATATTGCATGGAAGACAGCGTTGTACGCAGCTTGGCCAACCGGCATTGACGGCACCAAAGCAATAAAGAGCAACAAGGCGCCGATGCTTTCCACAGTTATGGTCAGAAACAGAACATAACGCACCAAACGCACGACACCGGCCAAGTAGTTTTGGTTTAGATCCTCTTGAAGAAACATTCGGTTTCGCAAACCGATACGTCGGCCCAGCAAGATGGCGAACAACGTCGACATCGTCATCACACCCAGGGCGCCAATTTGAATCAAGACTGCTACCGTCACCTGTCCCAATACAGTAAACTCTGTCCCGAGCGAGACCACACTGAGGCCGGTTACGCACAATGCACTGGTCGCCATAAAAAAGGCGTCCACAAAACCCAGCCGCCCATGAACCATGGCAGCTTCATTGGATAATATGGCTGTTCCAAGAGCCAAAATAAGACCATATGCTAACACCAAAAACTGAGCAGGAGTCATCTGATTCACAACACGCCTTGGGAATGAGTGACCTGATATGTTCATCTCCGTATCTCCCAAAAAGAAAATCCCGGGCGAAAGATTCACCCGGTTTGGTTGGCTGCGTTATCCAAATCTCACGCAAATATATGCTCCCGGAGGAGAATCAATAGG
This sequence comes from Limnochordia bacterium, assembly GCA_007132255.1. GTDB lineage: Bacteria > Bacillota > Limnochordia > Darwinibacteriales > B1SED10-159 > SLOZ01. Next base: position 3,552 of record SLOZ01000113.1, read on the forward strand.
TTTAGCAGCTGTACTAGCAGGTTGATCCGGTCACACTAAGCCTACAACCAAATCACCGCTGCAGCGCCAAATCGCACCTATACGTTGTCTCTAGCAACTGTAGCCAAGTCACTGAATGCTTTGGCATCATGAACAGCCAAGTCCGCCAAAACTTTGCGATTCACTGCTACGCCGCTCTTCTTCAGACCAGAAATAAACCGGCTGTACGATAGTCCATTCTGGCGCGCTGCTGCGTTGATCCGTGCAATCCACAGCCGGCGAAATTCACGTTTCTTGTTGCGACGATCCCTATAGGCATACGTTAACGACTTCATTACGGCTTGATTGGCCGGCCGGAAGATCTTGCTCTTACGTCCAAAATAGCCTTTGGCCAACTTCAAAACTTTCTTATGGCGGCGGCGGGTTACCGTACCACCTTTAACTCTTGGCATTTGATTATCCTCCTGTTATTAAAATTAGCTGTACGGAAGCATACGCTTTATGCGATCGACGTCGGCCTTAGCGGCTACTTCCGCGTGACGCAAATTACGCTTACGCTTCGCTGACTTCTTTTCTAGAATATGGCTCTTGAAAGAATGATTCTTTAGAATCTTTCCAGAACCTGTAACTTTGAATCGTTTCGCAGCACCCCGATGGGTTTTCATCTTTGGCACTTTTTGCATCCTCCTTAAAGAATGTATTATTCCGATTTTCCGCTATCAGCCTTTGGGCCCAATATCATGATCATGTGGCGACCCTCAAGCTTAGGTTGGCGCTCCACAACACCCACGTCATTAACGCGTTGAGCCAACTCATTAAGCTTGGTCCGAGCCAGGTCAGCGTGGACAATCTCGCGACCGCGAAAACGGACAGAAACCTTAACTTTGTCGCCTGCTTTGAGAAATTTGTCGGCGTTCTTATACTTTACGTCGAGGTCATGATCGTCAATCTTGGGACTCATACGCACTTCTTTGATGGTGATGATTTTCTGTTTCTTTTTGGCTTCCTTGTCACGTTTGGATTGTTCATATTTGTGCTTACCAAAGTCCATAATCCGGCAAACCGGGGGCTTGGCCGTGGGTGCCACTTCCACCAAATCTAATTCTCGATCACCAGCGATTCGCAGAGCTTCCCTAACATCCATCACGCCCAACTGTTCTCCGCCGGCATCAACGACTCGAACTTCACGAGCGCGAATTTCACCGTTGATTCTCAGTTCCCTGCTAATGTGATATCACCTCCATAATATTAAAACGGGCAGCCGCAGCCACCCGTTTCACAACAAACACAAAACAGCGCCATGCTTCCCCACAAGGGAGCGATGCACCGTAATCGTCATGTGGTAACCCTGTGAACCGCAGTTACAAGGTGAGAAGCGGTGGCTTCTTCTTTCCGAGAGTAAGTATAGCACACACAGCCGGCCCCGTCAACGTGCAATCGCACTGGTCGCCCCGGAGACCAGGCCCACTAGCCAAGACGCAGCCACAGAAACAGCATCTGCACCACACCGATGCCAAAGCCTAAGACAGCGCCCAGCACTTCAATATGCTTCAACTCTTGACTGGCCACCTGGATCACCAAATTCTCTAGTTGATCTAAGTCGAGGTTTTCAATCCGTTTGCCAATCATATCTCCGAGACGAACATCGCGGCGCAATCGTGACCACAATTGGTCATAGGCTTCATACGTGAACGGTTCGGCCTCTTTGCTCACGGCCTCCCGGACGTATGCTCGCACTTTCTCGCGGGCCGTGGCTGGCAGCAGCCTTGGCAGAGCTTGCTCCACACGGACATCCACATGCTCAAGGAGCATCGTCAGGACCTTTTCCTGGTATCTCCCATTGGACACAACCATCTCCACATCAGCAAAGGGCAGCAGGTCCTCGTCAACGGTTCGAGCCACGTTAGCTGCAATG